>NZ_JBEXVF010000011.1:0-199524 GCF_040629235.1 Amycolatopsis sp. NPDC005961
GCAAGTACGACGTCGAGGTGCTGGGCGTGCTGGCCCTCGGGGTGAAGGTCGAGTGGACCCAGGACGACCTGGGCCGCGTGGCGACGCTCGCGGCGGGCCTGGCGCTCACTCACGACCGGCAGGCGAGGTGCGGACGTTGCGCGTCTGCTCGGCCCGCGCCGCCAGCTCGGCGTCCGGCGGGTAGTCGACCGCGGTCAGCGTCAGGCCGTGCGCCGGGGCCACCGCGCTGTCGCGGACTCCGCTCGCCAGGACCTGTTCCGGCCAGCCGGGTGCGCGACGGCCGTCGCCCACCAGGAGCAGGGCTCCCACCAGGCTGCGGACCATCGAATGGCAGAACGCGTCCGCCGAGACCGCCACCTCCAGCAGGTGCTCGTCCACCCGGCGCCACTCCAGGCGCTGCAGCTCGCGGATCGTCGTGCCCGTGTCGCGCTGCTTGCAGTACGCCGCGAAGTCCTGCAGCCCCAGCAGTGCCGACGCCGCCGCGTTCATCGCGTCCGTCGAGAGTGGACGGTTCCAGGCCAGCGTGTCCTTGCGGCGCAACGGGTCCACGCCCCACGGTGCGTCGGACACGCGGTAGCGGTAGTGGCGGCGGATCGCCGAGAAGCGGGCGTCGAAACCGTCCGGGGCCACCCGGGCGCCCAGCACCCGGACGTCGCCCGGCAGGAGGCGGTTCCAGCGGCCCGTCATGCGGGTCAGGTCCGGGATGCCGTCGGCGGAGACCGGGATTCGCCCGGCCGAGGAAGCGAGCGGCACGACGTCGACGTGCACCACCTGGCCGGTCGCGTGCACCCCGGCGTCCGTGCGGCCCGCGACCACCACGGACTTCGGCACCGAAGCCCCCGGCGGCTGCCGGTGCAACGCCTCCTCCAGGACCCCCTGGACCGTGCGTCGCGACGGCTGCCGGGCCCAGCCGGAGAAGTCCGTGCCGTCGTAGGAGACGTCCAGGCGCAGACGAACGAGCCCGCCCTCCCCAGGGGGAGTGGCGGGCTCGTCCGGAACGGCTTCCGTCGTCAGGACTCGTCGTCCTGCTGCGACGGCGGCAGCGAGAAGCCCGCGGCTTCGGCAGCCTCGGCGGAGGCGAACCACACCTCGGCCTTGGTCTGCTCGTAGTACGGGCTTTCCTCGGTGTGGTAGTACTTCGACTCGTCGTTGCCCTTGATCGGGAAGCCCTCGGGCTGCGTCCCGTCCTCGAGCGCGGCGTGGCTGCCCTCACCGTAGGGAGCCTCCGAAGCGGCTTCCTCGGTGGCGGGGGCCTCGACCGCGGCGGCCGGCTTCTCGTCCTTCGCGAACTTGGTCTTGCGAGCCCGCTCGGCTTCCGAAGTCACGGTCTTCTCGGGCACCAGTTCGATGACCGCCATCTTGGCGTTGTCGCCCTTGCGCGGCATCGTCTTGGTGATCCGGGTGTAGCCACCGTCGCGCTCCGCGAAGTGCGGACCGATCTCGGCGAACAGCTTGTGGACGACGTCCTTGTCACGGACGACGCGCTGTACCTGACGACGGTTGTGCAGGTCGCCCCGCTTCGCCTTGGTGATCAGCTTCTCGGCCAGCGGGCGGACCCGCTTGGCCTTCGCCTCGGTCGTCGTGATCTTGCCGTGCTCGAACAGCTGCGTGGCCAAGTTGGCCAGGATCAGCCGCTCGTGCGCGGACGACCCGCCGAGCCGGGCTCCCTTGGTAGGGGTGGGCATTGGTTCTCCTACTAGTTCAGCTCGCAGCGTCCAGGCACAGAGCCCTAGAGCTGCTCGGTCTCTGCGTAGTCCTGGCCATCGTCGTGGCCGTCCGAAATCCCGTCGGCGATGCCACCGACACCCTCCGACCAGCCTTCACCGTCGTAGCTGGCGGCAGCCGCGGTCGGGTCGAACCCGGGCGGGCTGTCCTTCAGCGCGAGGCCGAGGCCGACGAGCTTGAGCTTGACCTCGTCGATCGACTTGGCGCCGAAGTTGCGGATGTCGAGCAGGTCCGCCTCGCTGCGCGAGACCAGCTCGCCCACCGTGTGGATGCCCTCGCGCTTGAGGCAGTTGTACGACCGGACGGTGAGGTCCAGGTCCTCGATCGGCATCGCGTAGGCAGCGATGGTGTCCGCTTCCTGCGGCGACGGGCCGATCTCGATGCCCTCGGCGTCGACGTTCAGCTCGCGGGCGAGACCGAACAGCTCCACCAGCGTCTTGCCGGCCGACGCGACCGCGTCGCGCGGCGTGATCGACGGCTTGGTCTCGACGTCCAGGATCAGCTTGTCGAAGTCGGTGCGCTGCTCGACACGGGTGGCCTCGACCTTGTACGTCACCTTCAGCACCGGCGAGTAGATCGAGTCGACCGGGATCCGGCCGATCTCCGCGCCCGCCTGCTTGTTCTGCAGGGCCGGAACGTAACCGCGGCCGCGCTCGACGACGAGCTCGATCTCGAGCTTGCCCTTGCCGTTCAGCGACGCGATGTGCAGGTCCGGGTTGTGCACGGTGACGCCGGCCGGAGGCACGATGTCGGCCGCCGTGACCTCACCGGGGCCCTGCTTGCGCAGGTACATGGTGACCGGCTCGTCCTCTTCCGAGGACACCACGAGCTCCTTGAGGTTCAGGATGATGTCGGTGACGTCTTCCTTCACCCCGGGAACGGTGGTGAACTCGTGCAGCACGCCGTCGATGCGGATGCTCGTCACGGCCGCGCCCGGGATGGACGACAGCAGCGTACGACGCAGCGAGTTGCCGAGCGTGTAGCCGAAGCCGGGCTCCAGCGGTTCGATGGTGAACCGGGAGCGGGTCTCGTTGACCGTCTCTTCGCCGAGAGCCGGCCGCTGGGAAATCAGCATTCTTCCTAATTCCTTTCCAGACGACGCCCGCCATATGACGTCGAAGGGATGGCGCGGCGGCGGCGCACCTGTTGCGCCGCCGCCCTGCGTCCGACCGGGGCCGGACTACTTCGAGTAAAGCTCGACGATCAGCTGTTCCTGAACCGGAACGTCGATCTGCGCGCGCTCCGGCAGCTGGTGGACCAGCACGCGGAGGTTGGACTGGACGACCTGCAGCCACGCCGGGACCGGACGGTCGCCGTAGGACTCCTTGGCCACGACCAGGGGCAGCATCGAGAACGACTTCGGCCGCACGTCGATGATGTCCCACTTCGAGACCTGGTAGGACGGGACGTTGACCTTGACGCCGTTGACCAGGAAGTGGCCGTGGCTCACCAGCTGACGCGCCTGACGGCGGGTGCGGGCGATGCCGGCGCGGTAGATCACGTTGTCCAGGCGGGACTCGAGGATCTGCAGCAGGTTCTCACCGGTCTTGCCAGGACGCCGGACGGCTTCCTTGTAGTACCGGACGAACTGACGCTCGAGAACGCCGTAGGTGTAGCGAGCCTTCTGCTTCTCCTGCGACTGCAGGAGGTACTCGGACTCCTTGATGCGCCCGCGGCCGTGCTGGCCCGGCGGGTAGGGGCGACGCTCGAAAGCCTGGTCGCCGCCGATGAGGTCAACCTTGAGGCGACGCGAAATACGCGTCGCGGGGCCGGTGTAACGAGCCATTTCTTCTTACTCCTCCCCGTTCCTCAGACCCGGCGCCGCTTGGGCGGGCGGCAGCCGTTGTGAGGCTGCGGGGTCACGTCCTGGATGGTGCCGACCTCGAGGCCGGCCGCCTGCAGCGAGCGGATCGCCGTCTCGCGACCCGAACCCGGGCCCTTCACGAAGACGTCGACCTTCTTCATGCCGTGCTCGGCGGCCTTGCGGGCAGCGTTCTCGGCGGCCATCTGCGCGGCGAACGGGGTGGACTTACGCGAGCCCTTGAAGCCCACGTGACCACTCGACGCCCACGCGATCACGGCACCGGTCGGGTCCGTGATCGAGACGATGGTGTTGTTGAAGGTGCTCTTGATGTGCGCGTGACCGTGCGCGACATTCTTCTTTTCCTTGCGGCGGACCTTCTTGGCCCCGGCCGCAGTACGAGACTTCGGTGGCATGTTCTGAGGGTTCTCCTGTTAGCGCGCGTTCTCTTGGTGAGCGGCGACCGCTTCGGCCTGTCCGCGCCGGATGATCGACCCGGCGTCGGTGTACAGGTTGCGGAGCGCCATCGGGCGGGCGTAGAGCGCCTTGGGCGAAACGCAAGCCGTGCCGCGGCGCTGGACGCCGCCCATCTGCACGACCTTCTTGCCCTGGACGCTCACTTCTTGCCAGCCTTCTTCTTGCCGGCGACCGTCTTCTTCGGACCCTTGCGGGTACGGGCGTTGGTCTTCGTGCGCTGACCACGGACGGGAAGTCCGCGGCGCCAGCGAAGGCCCTCGTAGCACCCGATCTCGATCTTCCGACGGATGTCGGCGTTCACCTCGCGGCGAAGGTCACCCTCGACCTTGAAGTTCTCTTCGATGTACGTACGCAGCTTCGCGAGGTCGTCATCGCTGAGGTCTTTGACGCGGGTGTCCGCGTTGAGCTCGGCAGCCTTGATCAGCTGCTTCGAGCGGGTACGGCCGATGCCGTAGATGTACGTAAGCGCGATCTCCAACCGCTTTTCGCGGGGGAGGTCTACGCCAGCGAGTCGTGCCATTGGCGTTGATGCTCCTTCATTGAATTCATCTTCAGGTCTGCTCCCCGTCCGGTTCCGGGACCGACTCGCCTGTCGTGCCCTCTGCTTGCGCTTCGGGTGTCCCGGCCCCGGCCTGAAGTCCGGGGGTGAACCGGACCACTCGCGTGGCCCGGCAGGTGCGGGGAGGTTGTGTAGCCGTCAATCCACTCTGCTCGAGTGCGAGTGATCAGCCCTGCCGCTGCTTGTGCCGCAGGTTCTCGCAGATCACCATGATCCGGCCGTGCCGGCGGATCACCTTGCACTTGTCGCAGATCTTCTTGACGCTCGGCTGGACCTTCACGTCTTCTGCTCTCCTAGTAGCTGCTCTGCCACCCGGGGCTTCGCCCCGAGCCGGGGGCTCCGCCACCCGGAACCCCCGAAAAGCGACTCGTCGTGATCACTTGTAGCGGTAGACGATGCGACCACGAGAGAGGTCGTAGGGCGAGAGCTCCACGACAACCCTGTCCTCGGGCAGGATGCGGATGTAGTGCTGCCGCATCTTGCCGCTGATGTGTGCCAGGACCTTGTGACCGTTCTCCAACTCGACGCGGAACATCGCGTTGGGGAGCGGCTCGACTACGCGGCCTTCGACCTCGATGGCCCCGTCTTTCTTCGCCATGTCCTCCGCATTTCCTTGTCATCAACCGTCTGTCGCCACACCTGATCAACTCGAGCACTAGTGCTGGGTCGGGTGTTGCGTGGCACACTGGTGCCCAGGTCCCAAGATCGTGAAATCACGAGCGCGCGAGATCCGGGCGCGATAAGTGCGCCGACTTGACAGTGTACGCAACCCGTGTCGCGACCCCCAAACTGGGGGTAACCATGCTAGGAGAACGCGCAGGTGCACGTGACCTCGATCACCACGATGGGGTGAATGCGCAGGTCAGGAGTCCTCGGGCGCAGTGAGAACCCACGGGCCCTCTTCGGTGATCGCCACGGTGTGCTCCCAGTGGGCCGCGCGGGAGCCGTCGGCCGTGACGACCGTCCAGCCGTCGTCCAGCTCGCGGGTCTCGCCGCCGCCGCCGGTCAGCATCGGCTCGATCGCCAGCGCCATGCCGGGCTTCAGCCGCGGGCCCTTGCCCGGCTTGCCGATGTTCGGCAGGAACGGGTCCATGTGCATCTGGCGCCCGATGCCGTGACCGCCGTACTCGACGATCATCCCGTACTCGACGCCGTCGTCGCGGCCTGCGCGTTCGGCGGCCGACTGGACGGCGTAGGAGATGTCGGTCAACCGGCCGCCGGCGCTGACCGCCTCGATGCCGGCCCACATCGCCGCCTCGGTCGCCGCGGACAGCGCCAGGTCGGCGTCGGAGACCTCGCCGATGGCCAGCGTGACGGCGGAGTCGCCGTGCCAGCCGTCGAGGATCGCCCCACAGTCGACGGAGATGATGTCGCCGTCGGCCAGCACCTGGGTCTTCGCCGGGATGCCGTGGACGATCTGGTCGTTCACCGACGCGCAGATCGACGCCGGGAAGCCGTGGTAGCCCTTGAAGGACGGCACCGCGCCGGCGTCCCGGATCGTCTGCTCGGCCAGCTCGTCGAGCTCGGCCGTGCTGACGCCCGGTTTCGCGGTGGCGCGGACCGCCGCCAGCGTGCGGGCGACGACGAGCCCCGCGGCCCGCATCGCCTGCAGCTCGTCCGGGGTCTTGACCTCGATCATGCGCCCACGGCGGAGCACTTGCAGAACACGCAACCCTCCGAGATTCACGTGCGGTCGCGCAGCGCTTTCAGCACCCGGCCGGAGATCTCCTCGACGCTGCCGACGCCGTCGACGACCACGAGGATGTCGGCGTAGTACTCCAGCAGCGGCGCGGTTTCCGAGACGTAGATCTGCTGACGCCGGCGGATGACCTCTTCGGTGTCGTCGGCGCGGCCGCGGGACATGAGGCGCGCCACGACGACGTCCTCCGGCACCTGCAGCTGGATCACGGCGTCGAGCGAGACGTCGGCGTCGCCGAGGATCTCGCCGAGGACCTCGGCCTGCTTGGTGTTGCGGGGGAAGCCGTCGAGCAGGAAGCCGGCCTTCGCGTCCGGCTCCGCCAGGCGCTCGCGGACCATCTCGTTCGTGACCGAGTCGGGCACGAGCTCGCCCGAGTCCAGGTAGCGCTTCGCTTCCTGGCCCAGCGGGGTCTCCTGGCCGACGTGCGCGCGGAACAGCTCGCCCGTGGAGATGTGCGGCACGCGCAGCTGCTCCGACAGGGCCTCCGCCTGCGTACCTTTGCCCGCGCCGGGCGGACCCACGAGAACCAGCCGTGTCACTTCAAGAACCCTTCGTAGTTGCGCTGCATCAGCTGGCTTTCGATCTGCTTCACGGTGTCGAGCCCGACACCGACCATGATCAGCACAGCCGTGCCACCGAACGGGAAGTTCTGGTTGTTCCCGCTACCGGTCACCGACAGGAAGAAGTTCGGAAGGATCGCGATGATACCCAGGTACAGCGAACCCGGAAGGGTGATCCGGCCGAGCACGAAGCTCAGGTACTCCGCCGTCGGGCGGCCCGGGCGGATGCCCGGGATGAACCCGCCGAACTTCTTCATCTCTTCCGCACGCTCGTCCACGTTGAACGTGATCGTGATGTAGAAGTACGTGAAGAAGATGATCAGGGCGAAGTACAGCGCGATGTGCACCCAGCTGGACTGGTTCACGATGTAGTTCTTGATGAAGACCTGCCAGCCGGAGTTGCTGTTCTGGTCGCCGACGAGGCGGCTGATCAGGTCCGGCAGGTACAGCAGGGAAGACGCGAAGATGACCGGGATGACGCCGGCCTGGTTCACCTTGATCGGCAGGTAGGTCGACGTGCCGCCGTACATCCGGCGGCCGATCATGCGCTTGGCGTACTGCACCGGGATCCGGCGCTGCCCCTGCTCGACGAAGATGACGCTCGCGATGATCACCAAGCCGAAGACGCAGATCATCGTCAGCGCGACGCCACCGCCGTTGCTGAGGATGTTGCCGCCCTCGACGGGGATGCGCGCGGCGATGTTCAGGAAGATCAGGACGGACATGCCGTTGCCGACGCCGCGCTCGGTGATCAGCTCACCCAGCCACATCATGACGGCGGTGCCCGCGGTCATCGTGATGACGATGATGGCGAGCGAGTAGACGCTGTTGTCCGGGATGATCGGCTGGTCGCAGTCCGGGAAGAGCTGCTTGCGGTCCGCGAGCGCGACCACGCCGGTGGCCTGCAGGATCGCCAGCGCGACCGTCAGGTACCGGGTGTACTGGGTCAGCTTGCCCTGGCCGGACTGGCCTTCCTTCTTCAGCTCCTCGAACCGCGGGATGACCACGGTCAGCAGCTGGATGATGATGCTCGCCGTGATGTACGGCATGATCCCGGTCGAGAAGAGCGACAGCTGCAGCAGCGCACCGCCGCTGAACAGGTTCAGCAGCTGGTAGACGCCTTCCTGCTGCGCCTGGGAGCTACAGGCCTGTACCGCCCCGTAGGAGATCCCGGGTGCCGGGATGGTCGCACCGATTCGGTAGACCGCGACGATGGCTAGCGTGAACAGGATCTTCTTGCGTAGATCCGGCGTCGCGAGAGCCGAGCGGAAGGCGCTGAACACGCGGGGGACCTCCTCGGCGTCGTCGG
Organism: Amycolatopsis sp. NPDC005961; assembly: GCF_040629235.1. NCBI lineage: Bacteria > Bacillati > Actinomycetota > Actinomycetes > Pseudonocardiales > Pseudonocardiaceae > Amycolatopsis > Amycolatopsis sp. NPDC005961. The sequence continues at coordinate 8,131 of NZ_JBEXVF010000011.1, forward strand.
CCGTCCTCAACCGACGATCGGCTTGGCCGGCACGGGTGGCCGGCGGGAACACACAGCACTACTGGCACGCAAGCCAGGAACGCTTCGGGGCACACTCGTCCCGAAGCGTGTCGCCGACTCTAACAGCTTCACAGGGCGTGTCCGCAGTGCGTGTGCGTTTTCCGTACCAAGGTTGCTCCGGCGGGTTGATCCACATCGCCGGCTTGCCCATAATCCTTGACACAGGGCCACAAGATCCGGTTCAGGCGGTCGACGTCGCGAGCACGCCGGCCAGCCCGACGAGGACCACACCGGTGCCGCGGTCGACGTTGCGCCGCGCCCGCCGCGTCAGCTCGATCGACTTCACCGCGGCGCCGACGCCGACGTACACCGAGCCGGCCAGGAACTCGGCCAGCAGGTAGACCGCGCCCAGCACCGCGATCTGGGCCGAAAAGGGCCCGTGAGCTGCGTCGATGAACTGCGGGACGAACGCCGTGAAGATGAGGATCGCCTTCGGGTTGGTGATCGCGACACCGAACTCCTTGCGCGCGACCCGCCACGCCGTCGCCGGTTCGGCCTTCGCCTTGGGACTGTCCGGTTCGTCGCCCTTGTGCCGGATGGTCGACCACAGGATCCGGACGCCGAGGTAGAGCAGGTAGGCGGCGCCGGCCCACTTGATGATCGTGAGGGCGGTCTCGGAGGCGGCCAGCAGCTGCCCGAGCCCGGCCGCCACGGCGGCGATCAACAGCGTGAACGCGGTCAGGCGGCCGAGCAGGCCGGCGAGGCCGCGGCGAACACCGTGCGTCATCCCGTGGTGGAGACCGAGCAGGTTGTTCGCCCCTGGCGTAAGCGCGATGAGCACGGACGCCCCGAAGAAGACCAGCAGCCACGACATGGTTCTCACGGTAGCTGCCGTGGCGAGCGGGTTATCCGGGCTCTTCCGGGGGCAGCACGGTGATGGCGACGCCGCTGGGCGGGGTCGGGGTGTCGGCGTAGGCGAGCGCGGGGTCGGCCCATTCCTCGCCGGAGCGCCGCCAGGCGGGCAGGTAGGCCAGCACGGCCGCGACGCCGGCCACGACGGTGGCCCCGATCAGCAGCCACATGCCGGCTTCGGTGGTGACTTCGAGGTCCATGCCGTCCGCCAGGGCGGACAACCCGGGCCCGCCCATGCCGACGGTGATGACCACGCCGGCGGTAAAGACGGCACCCGCGGCGATCAGCCACCGCCCGGGACCACGGCCCGGCCGCGCGAAGGCCGTGAAGGCGGCCACGGCCAGCACGAGGACGGCGAGGATCAGCGGGATGCCGACGGGCGATCCCCCCTGCTCGGTGACGTCCTGCCCGGGAATCTCGATGCGGCTGCCCCAGGCGGTTTCGGTCAGGGTGAGCTGCGCCTCGAAGAACCGCTGCCGGACGCTGACGTGCTGCTGCAGCCGGAAGAGCGGCAGGAGGCAGCCGGCGACGGTCATGAGTGCTGCGACAGCGGTGAGGACGGGTGGGAGGTAGCGGAGAAGCCCGGTGGGTGTTTCGGCTGGGGCCTCGGTCACCGGGATCGGTGCGGGCTCGGGTGCCGGGGCTGGAGCCGGTGCCGGGATGGCGGTGACCGAGCCGGGTAGCTCGGCGACCGGGTAAGGGAGCTGCTCGGCCGGGGAGTGAAAGGCGTGCGGATCAGGGGGTGCTGTGGGCGGGAAGAGCGGTGGGTCGGTCGGTGGGGCGGCTTCTGCCGGGAACGCCAGCGGGCTCACCGCCTGGGTAGCTTCCGCGGGACCCGGCGGCGCCGCGTCCGCCGCGGCCGCGAGCGGTGGGACAGCCTCCACCGGGAACCCAAGCGGATTCACAACCGGCGAAGCAGCCTCCGTCGTGACCGCCGGCGACGCAGCTTCCGCCGGGGCACCCAGCGGCTCCCCCGCCCCAGGCTCCACGCCCACCAGCTTCGGGGCCTCGACCGGGAAGCTCAGCGGCGACTCCCCCGCCTCGGGCAGCGGGCCGGGGTGCTCGGGCGGCTTCTGCGACGGTCTGTCCACCCTGTGATCCTCCGTCCGGATCCGCGCGGCGGCAAGGTATCTGTCCGGTCAGTCGTTCTCCGGGGGCAGCACCGTGATCGTCACGCCCGACGGCGGTGTCGTCGTGTCCGCGAACGCCAGCGCCGGGTCGGCCCACCCGGGACGCCCCGCCGCGAACCGGCGGTGGCTCAGCACCGCCGCCCCCGCCGCGGCCAGGACCGCCGCCAGGAGCAGCCACATGCCCGCCAGCACCGTCGTGTCCACCTGGGCCGGGCGGTCGTCGAAGAGCCGGCTCGCGCCGTGCATGCCGATCGTGCAGACCGATCCCGCCAGGAACGCCGCCCCCGCCAGCGTGGTCCGCCGCGCGGCCGGCGACGGACGGCGGGTCGCCGCCTGGCGGATGCCCAGGACCGCCGCGGTCAGGAGGATCGCGCTCGCCAGCAGCAGCGGGAACCCGAGCGGGACGGACGGCGAGCTGAGCTCGGCCTGGCCCGGGAACGAGTAGTCGACCCGCCAGGCCCGCAGCACCGACCGGGCGACCTCGTCGTCGCTCGCCCCCAGCAGCTGCTCGGTGCGGAAGAACGGCAGGAACGTCGCGAGCACCGTCAGCGCGAGAGCGAGCACCACGAGCACCGGGACGAAGAAGGCCAAGCCACGACGGTCCACCCCGCCGATCCTTCCGCCGGAGCAGGCCCACCACAAGCAGCTCCCGGGAACGCCGAAGGCCCGCCTGGCGAACCAGACGGGCCTTCGGGTTACTGCGAAACCGCTCAGTTGGTGGTGGCGGAGCCACCGGCCGCTTCGAGCTTCTCCTTGGCGGAGCCGGAGAAGCCGTCGGCGGTCACGTCGAGCTTGACGCCGTTGACGTCACCGGTGCCCAGCACCTTGACGAGCTTGCCCTTGCGGACGAGACCCGCCGCGGCGAGCTCTTCGGCGCCGACCGTGCCACCGTCCGGGAAGACGCGGGCGATGTCGCCCACGTTCACCGGCTGGTACTCGGTGCGGAAGCGGTTCTTGAAGCCGCGAAGCTTCGGGAGCCGCATGTGGATGGGCATCTGCCCACCCTCGAACCCGGCGGGCACGTTCTTCCGGGCCTTGGTGCCCTTCGTACCGCGACCGGCCGTCTTGCCCTTCGAACCCTCACCACGACCGACGCGCATCTTCTCGCGCTTGGCGCCCGGAGCCGGACGCAGGTGGTGGATCTTGATGGCCGTCATGCCTTGACCTCCTCGACCTCCACCAGGTGGCGGACGGTGTGGATCAGGCCGCGCACCTGGGGGGTGTCTTCACGCACGACGCTCTGGCGGATCTTGCGCAGCCCGAGGGTGCGCAGCGACTCGCGGTGAGCGTGCTTCGTGCCGATCTTGCTCTTGACCTGGGTGACCTTGAGCTCAGCCATGTCAGACCCCCTGGCCCGCGCGCTGGCGCAGCATCCGGGCCGGAGCGACGTCCTCGAGCGGGAGACCGCGGCGAGCCGCGACCTCTTCGGGACGCTGCAGGCCCTTCAGGGCCGCCACGGTCGCGTGCACGATGTTGATCGCGTTGTCGGAGCCGAGCGACTTCGACAGCACGTCGTGGACGCCCGCGCACTCCAGCACCGCGCGCACCGGACCACCGGCGATGACGCCGGTACCGGCGGACGCCGGGCGGAGCAGCACGACGCCGGCCGCTTCCTCACCCTGGATCGGGTGCGGAATGGTGCCGCCGACGCGGGGAACGCGGAAGAAGTTCTTCTTCGCTTCCTCGACGCCCTTGGCGATCGCCGCGGGAACTTCCTTGGCCTTGCCGTAGCCGACGCCGACCTGACCGTCACCGTCACCGACGACGACGAGGGCGGTGAAGCTGAAGCGACGACCACCCTTGACGACCTTGGCGACGCGGTTGATCGTCACGACCTTCTCGAGGTGCGGGGTCTTGTCCTGGCCGGCCCCGCCACGGCCGCTGTCGCGCCGGTCCCGGCCGCCACCGCGACGGTCATTGCGGTCGTTGCCGCCCTGCCCGCCGGGTCCGCCCTGTCCGCCGCCGAATTGCCGTGTACGTCCCGGCATCAGGCTTTCCTTCCGTTAACAAGCTTCTGCATCGTCAGAACTCCAACCCCGCCTCACGGGCGGCGTCGGCGAGCGCGGCGATGCGGCCGTGGTAGGCGTTGCCCCCACGGTCGAACACCACAGCCGAGATCCCGGCGTTCTTGGCACGCTCGGCGACGAGGGCCCCGACCTTGGCAGCCTTGGCCTTCTTGTCGCCGTCGAACGACCGGAGGTCCGCCTCGAGGGTGGACGCCGACGCCAGCGTGTGGCCGGCCAGGTCGTCGATGACCTGCACGGCGATGTGCCGCGAGGACCGCTTGACGACCAGGCGGGGACGCTGCTCCGTGCCCGAAACCTTCTTGCGGAGCCGGAAGTGCCGACGGGCCTTCGCGACGCGGCGGCGGGTCGAGATGTCCTTGCCCACCGGCTTGCGCTTCGTAGTCGTGTCGCTCATGATCACTTACCCGTCTTTCCGACCTTGCGGCGGATCTTCTCACCCTCGTAGCGCAGGCCCTTGCCCTTGTAGGGGTCCGGGCGCCGCAGCTTGCGGATGACGGCCGAGATCTGGCCGACCTTCTGCTTGTCGATACCGGAGACCGAGAACCGGGTCGGGGTCTCCACCTTGAAGGTGATGCCCTCCGGAGCCTCGATCTTCACCGGGTGCGAGTAGCCGAGGGCGAACTCGAGGTCCGAGCCCTTGGCCTGCACGCGGTAACCGACACCGTGGATCTCGAGCTTCTTCTCGTAGCCCGCGGTCACACCGACGACCAGGTTGTTCACCAGGGTGCGGGTGAGACCGTGCAGGGCCTTGCTGGTGCGCTCGTCATCCGGGCGCTTGACCAGCAGAGTGCCGTCCTCGTCGCGCTCGACCGTGATCGGCTCGGCGATGGTGTGCTCCAGGGTCCCCTTGGGGCCCTTGACGCTGATGTGCTGACCGTCGATGGTCACCTCGACCCCGGAGGGGACGGCGACCGGCAGCTTTCCGATGCGTGACATGTCTGTGCCCCCTTCCTTACCAGACGTAGGCGAGGACTTCGCCGCCCACGCTGTTTCGCTTGGCCTGACGGTCCGTCTGCAGCCCCGAAGACGTCGAGATGATCGCGACGCCGAGGCCACCGAGAACGGACGGCAGTTCGGTCGATTTTGCGTAGACCCGCAGGCCGGGCTTGGAGACGCGCCGGAGGCCGGCGATGCTCCGCTCACGGTTGGGGCCGTACTTGAGCTCGACGATCAGGTTCTTGTGCTTCTCGCCCGGCTCGTCGCGGTAGCTCGCGATGTAACCCTCGCGCTTGAGGATCTCCGCGATGTTCGCCTTGAGCTTCGAGTGAGGAAGCACGACCTCGTCGTGGTACGCCGAGTTCGCGTTGCGCAGACGGGTCAAGAAGTCTGCGATCGGGTCGGTCATCGTCATGGTGACCTGTCAACCTTTCTCGCCTGGTTCCCCGCCGTCCGGAGCACGGACGGCGGGGCCTGTGGCGAAGTGGGAGTTCTGTATCGAGTTACCAGCTGGACTTGCGGACGCCGGGCAGCTCGCCCGCGTGCGCCATCTCGCGAAGGCAGATCCGGCAGAGCCCGAACTTGCGGAACACGGCGTGCGGCCGGCCGCACCGCTGGCAGCGGGTGTAGGCACGGACGGCGAACTTCGGCTTCTTCGCGGCCTTGTGGACCAGTGCTTTCTTGGCCATCGGCTCAGTTCTCCTTGAACGGGAAGCCGAGCTTGCGCAGCAGCGCCCGGCCCTCGTCGTCGTTCGTGGCGGTCGTGACGACGGTGACGTCCATGCCGCGCGGGCGGTCGATGGAGTCAGGGTCGATCTCGTGGAACATCGACTGCTCGTTGAGACCGAACGTGTAGTTGCCGTGGCCGTCGAACTGCTTCGGCGAAAGCCCGCGGAAGTCGCGGATACGCGGCAGCGCGATGGTCAGCAGCCGGTCGAGGAACTCCCACATCCGGTCGCCGCGCAGCGTGACGCGCGCACCGATCGGCTGACCCTCGCGCAGCTTGAACTGCGCGATGGACTTGCGGGCCTTGCGGACCTCGGGCTTCTGGCCGGTGATCAGGGAGAGGTCCTTGACCGCACCCTCGATCAGCTTGCTGTCACGGGCGGCGTCGCCGACACCCATGTTCACGACGACCTTCACGACGCCCGGGATCTGGTGGACGTTGGCGAAGGAGAACTCCGCCTGCAGCTGGCCCTTGATCTCTTCGCGGTAGCGCACCTTGAGGCGCGGCGCGACCTTCTCTGCGGTGGTCATCAGATGTCCTTACCGTTCCGGCGCGAGATCCGGACCTTCTTGCCGTCCTCGCCGATGCGGTAACCCACCCGGGAGGGCTTGCCGTCCGAGTCGACGACCATCACGTTCGAGACGTGGATGGGCGCCTCCTGCGTGACGATGCCACCGGACTGCGCACCGCGCTGGGTCTGGGTGATCCGCGTGTGCTTCTTGATCCGGTTCACGCCCTCGACCAGCACGCGGTCGCGCTCGGGGTAAGCCTGGATGACCTTGCCCTTGGCGCCCTTGTCCTTGCCGGCGATGACGACGACCGTGTCGCCCTTCTTCACCTTCATCACAAGACCTCCGGCGCGAGCGAAATGATCTTCATGAACTTTCGGTCGCGCAGCTCGCGGCCCACCGGGCCGAAGATGCGGGTCCCGCGGGGCTCGTTGTCGTTCTTGATGAGCACGGCGGCGTTCTCGTCGAACCGGATGTAGGAACCGTCCGGACGACGACGCTCCTTGACCGTGCGGACGATGACAGCCTTGACGACATCGCCCTTCTTCACCCCGGCAGCCGGGATGGCGTCCTTCACGGTGGCGACGATGATGTCACCGATGCCGGCGTAGCGCCGCCCGGAGCCACCGAGAACGCGGATGCAGAGGATTTCCTTCGCACCCGTGTTGTCGGCTACCCGAAGCCGCGACTCCTGCTGGATCACGTCAACTCCTGTATGTCGCGCCGGTTCTCGCCCCGACGAGCGAGCCTTGCGGAACTAAGGACTCACGAAGAGCCCTGCTTACTTGGCCTTCTCCACGATCTGCACCAGGCGCCAGCGCTTGGTCGCCGACAGCGGGCGGGTCTCCATCAGGGTGACCCGGTCGCCCACGCCGGCCTCGTTGTTCTCGTCGTGCACCTTGACCTTGGTGGTGCTGCGGAGAACCTTCGAGTAGCGGGGGTGCTTCTTGCGGTCCTCGAGCTCGACCACGATCGTCTTGTTCATCTTGTCCGAGACCACGTAGCCCTCGCGGACCTTGCGGTCGTTCCGGGCCGGCGTCTCGGTGGTGGGCTCGCTCATGCGGCACCTTCACTCTCGGCGTCGGGGGCAACGGACAGGCCGAGTTCGCGCTCGCGCATGACCGTGTAGATCCGCGCGATGTCCGTGCGGACGGTGCGCAGACGGCGGTTGTTGTCGAGCTGCCCGGTCGCCATCTGGAAGCGGAGGTTGAAGAGCTCCTCCTTGTATTCCTTCAGACGCAGGACGAGCTCTTCCGCGGTGAGCTCACGCAGCTCCGATGCCAGAGCACCAGCGTTCGCCATCAGAACTCACCACCTTCACGGGTCACGATGCGGCACTTCATGGGCAGCTTGTGGATCGCGCGGCGGAGCGCCTCACGGGCGGTCTCCTCGTTCGGGAACGAGATCTCGAACATCACGCGGCCCGGCTTCACGTTGGCGATCCACCACTCGGGCGAACCCTTACCGGAGCCCATGCGGGTCTCGGCCGGCTTCTTGGTCAGCGGGCGGTCCGGGTAGATGGTCGTCCACACCTTGCCACCACGCTTGATGTGACGGGTCATGGCGATACGAGCGGACTCGATCTGCCGGTTCGTCACGTAGCTGTGCTCAAGCGCCTGGATGCCGTACTCGCCGAAGCTGACCTTCGTGCCACCCTTGGCGGCGCCGTGGCGCTTCGGGGAGTGCTGCTTCCGGTGCTTGACCCTGCGCGGGATGAGCACGTCTCAGCCCTCCGTCTTTTCTGCGGTCTCGGTGGCCGGAGCCGCCGGGGCCTCGGTCGTGGCCGCAGCGGCGGCGCGACCGGCTTCGGTCGAGGTGGCGGTCGTGCCCGAGGCGCCGGAACGACGCGGACGGGACGGCCGGTCGCTGCGGTCACGGTCGCGACCACCGCGCGGCGCGCGCTCGGCGGCGTCACGGGCCTCGCGAGCCTTCAGGCCACCCACGAGCTCACCCTTGTAGATCCACACCTTGACGCCGATGCGACCGAACGTCGTCTTGGCCTCGAAGAAGCCGTAGTCGATGTCGGCGCGCAGCGTGTGCAGCGGGACGCGGCCATCGCGGTAGTGCTCGGAGCGGGACATCTCGGCACCGCCGAGACGACCGCCGCACTGCACGCGGATGCCCTTGACCTGCGGCGAGCGCATGGAGGTCTGGATCGCCTTCCGCATCGCGCGGCGGAACGCCACGCGGTTGGAAAGCTGCTCCGCGACCGCCTGGGCGACCAGCTGGGCGTCGGCCTCGGGGTTCTTGACCTCGAGGATGTTCAGCTGGACCTGCTTCTTGGTCAGCTTCTCCAGCGCGCCGCGGATCCGGTCGGCCTCCGCGCCGCGGCGGCCGATGACGATGCCCGGCCGGGCGGTGTGGATGTCCACGCGGACGCGGTCACGGGTGCGCTCGATCTCGACCTTGGAGATGCCGGCCCGCTCCATGCCCGTGGCGAGGAGCTTGCGGATCTTGACGTCCTCGGCCACGTACTCGGCGTACTGCTTGTCGGCGTACCAGCGCGACTTCCAGTCCGTGGTGATACCCAGGCGGAAACCGTGCGGGTTGATTTTCTGGCCCACTACCGGCCACCTGCCTTCTTCTTGCTCTGAGCCTTCTGCGCGACGGCCGGACGCGACTCCACCTCGACGGTGATGTGGCTGGTCCGCTTGCGGATCCGGTACGCACGGCCCTGGGCCCGCGGGCGGATCCGCTTGAGGGTGGGGCCCTCGTCGGCGTACGCGTTCTTGACCCAGAGCGTCTCCGGGTCCAGCTGAAGGTTGTTCTCGGCGTTGGCCACGGCGCTGGCGAGCACCTTCGCGACCGGCTCGCTGGCCGCCTGGGGGGCGAACCGGAGCACGGCCAAGGCGTCGGCGGCGCTACGTCCCTTGATGAGCTCGATCACCCGGCGCACCTTGGTCGGCGAGTCCCGGACGAAGCGAGCCCGCGCGTACGCCGTAGGCAGTTCAGCCTCGGTCGTCACGTCGTTCTGGGCGTTCATCGCTACTTCCTGTCTGGTTTCGTGCCCGCTCAGCGGCGGCGCGACTTGCGGTCGTCCTTGATGTGACCCTTGAAGGTCCGCGTCGGGGCGAACTCGCCCAGCTTGTGACCCACCATGGCCTCGGTGACGAACACCGGGACGTGCTTGCGGCCGTCGTGCACGGCGATCGTGTGACCCAGGAAATCCGGGATGATCGTCGAACGACGCGACCAGGTCTTGATCACGGTCTTCTTGCCCGATTCGTTCAGCGCGTCCACCTTCTTGAGCAGGTGGTCGTCCACGAACGGGCCCTTCTTGAGGCTACGTGGCATGTTGTTCTACCTCCCTGCTCAGCGCTTGTTCTTGCCGGTACGCCGGCGGCGGACGATGAGGGCGTCGCTCGGCTTGCGCCGGCGCGTACGACCTTCGGGCTTGCCGTTCGGGTTGACGGGGTGACGACCACCGGACGTCTTGCCCTCGCCACCACCGTGCGGGTGGTCGACCGGGTTCATGACGACACCGCGGACCGTCGGGCGCTTGCCGCGCCAGCGGTTGCGGCCGGCCTTGCCCCAGTTGATGTTGGCGTGGTCGGAGTTGCCGACCTCACCGATCGTGGCGCGGTTGCGCACGTCCACGTTGCGGATCTCGCCCGAGGGGAGACGCAGCTGGGCGTACGGACCGTCCTTGGCGACGAGCTGCACCTTCGCGCCGGCGGACCGCGCCATCTTCGCGCCGCCACCGGGGCGGAGCTCGATCGCGTGGATCACGGTACCGACCGGGATGTTGCGCAGCGGCAGGTTGTTGCCCGGCTTGATGTCGGCCCGGGGGCCGTTCTCCACCGTGTCACCCTGGCGCAGCTTCTCCGGCGCGATGATGTAGCGCTTCTCGCCGTCGGCGTAGTGCAGCAGCGCGATGCGAGCGGACCGGTTGGGGTCGTACTCGATGTGCGCGACCTTGGCGGGGATGCCGTCCTTGTCGTTGCGACGGAAGTCGATGACGCGGTAAGCGCGCTTGTGGCCGCCACCCTTGTGCCGGGTGGTGATCTTGCCGGACGAGTTGCGACCGCCCGAACCGCTCAGCGGACGAAGCAGCGACTTCTCCGGGGTGGAGCGGGTGATCTCGGCGAAGTCCGAGACGCTCGAACCGCGACGACCCGGGGTCGTCGGCTTGTACTTGCGGATGCCCATTGTCAGCTCAGTCCTTTACGCGGTGGGTCCGCCGAAGATCTCGATCGCCTTGCTTTCAGGCGAAAGAGTCACGATGGCGCGCTTGGTGTCCTTGCGCTTGCCGAAGCCTGCGCGAGTCCGCTTCCGCTTGCCCTGGCGATTGGCCGTGTTGACACTGACCACCTTGACGCCGAACACCTTCTCGACCGCGATCTTGATCTGGGTCTTGTTGGCGTCCGGGCGGACGATGAACGTGTACTTGTGGTCCTCGAGCAGCCCGTAGGACTTCTCGGAGATGACCGGCGCGAGCAGGATGTCGCGGGGGTCCGGAATGGCGACCGAACTCACTTCTCGTCACTCCCTTCCGTGACCTCGCCCGACCGCGCGGAAGCCTTGACGGTCTTGCCGCGGGCGGGGCCGGCGACGAACACGTCGTACGCGGCCTTGGTGAACACGACGTCGTCGTTGACCAGCACGTCGTAGGTGTTGAGCTGGTCGGCCCAGAGCAGGTGCACCTCGGGCAGGTTCCGCAGGGAAACCCAGCTGTACTCGTCGTCCCGGTGCAGCACCACGAGCACGCGCTTCGCCTGCGTCACCGCGGCGAGAACGGCCTTGGCGGCCTTGGTCGACGGCTTCTCACCCGTCACCAGTTCGGTGACGATGTGCAGCTGGCCGGCGCGCGCCCGGTCGGAGAGGGCGCCACGCAGAGCGGCGGCCTTCATCTTCTTCGGGGTGCGCTGGGAGTAGTCGCGCGGCGTGGGGCCGTGGACGACGCCACCGCCGACGAACTGCGGCGCGCGGGTCGAACCCTGGCGGGCACGGCCGGTGCCCTTCTGCCGGTACGGCTTCTTGCCGCCACCGGAGACCTCACCACGGGTCTTCGTGTCGTGCGTGCCCTGGCGCGCCGCGGCCTGCTGGGCCACCACCACCTGGTGCATCAGCGCGACATTGGCCTGCACGTCGAAGATCTCCTCGGGGAGGTCCACGGTGCCGTCGGCTTTACCGGCCGGGGTCTTCAGCTCGACGCTTGTCATTCGGAGTTACCACCCTTCGCGGCGCTGCGCACGAACAGCAGGCCGCCCTTGGGACCGGGCACGGCGCCCTTGATCAGCAGCAGGCCGTCCTCGGCACGCACGGCGTGCACGGTCAGGTTCTGCGTGGTGACCCGGTCGTTGCCCATCCGGCCCGCCATGCGCAGGCCCTTGAAGACGCGGCCGGGGGTGGCGCAGCCACCGATCGAACCCGGCTTGCGGTGCACGGCCTGGGCACCGTGGCTCGCGCCCTGGCCCTTGAAACCGTGGCGCTTCATGACGCCCGCGTAGCCCTTGCCCTTGCTGGTACCGGTCACGTCGACCTCGACGCCGGCGGCGAACACCTCGGCGGTGATCTCCTGCCCGACCTCGTAGGTCTCGGCGTCGGTGGTGCGCAGCTCGGCGAGGAACCGGCGCGGCGTCACGCCCGCCTTGTCGTAGTGGCCGGTGCGCGGCTTGTTCACCTTGCGCGGGTCGACCGCGCCGAACGCCAGCTGCACGGCCTTGTAGCCGTCCTTCTCCTGGGTCCGAACCTGGGTGACCACGTTCGGACCGGCCTTCACGACGGTGACCGGGACAACCCGGTTCTGTTCGTCGAAGACCTGGGTCATGCCGAGCTTGGTGCCCAGGATGCCCTTCATCTGCCTGTCAGACATGAGTCTCTTATCTCCGCCGCTCGCCCGCCGCTACTACTGGATGTTGACGTCGACGCTCGCCGGCAGGTCGATGCGCATGAGCGCGTCGACCGTCTTCGGCGTCGGGTCGAGGATGTCGATCAGACGCTTGTGCGTGCGCATCTCGAAGTGCTCGCGCGAGTCCTTGTACTTGTGCGGCGAGCGGATGACGCAGTAAACGTTCTTCTCGGTGGGCAGCGGCACCGGCCCGACAACCCGGGCGCCGGTGCGCGTGACCGTCTCGACGATCTTGCGCGCCGAGGTGTCGATCGCCTCGTGGTCGTAGGCCTTGAGCCGGATGCGGATCTTCTGTCCCGCCATGGTGGCTGCTCGTTCCTTGTCGTCTCGTGCCGCTATCTCACAAACCCCGCCGCGGTGTCTCCACTTTGGCCTGGGTTTCCGCAGTTCAACGGCCCTGTCCCCGGTCCACGCGGTCGGGCGTGTCGCGCCCGACGCACAGACGGATCCCGCGGGATCGTCGTCTTGCCTGGTCTTCCTCAACGTGAGGAGGCTATGAGCCGGCTGCGCTTTTGCAAGAACGCCGTCTCACTGCCTTTGCCCGCTCGCCTACCCGAAGGAAGAGGCTCGGCGGACCGTGGCCACTCGCACCAGGGCGGCCGGACCCCGAAGGAGTCGGCCGCCCCAGGACGAGCAACCTGAATAGTGTCGCACACGTGATTTGACGCCCCTGACCCGGGGGTGTATTGCCCCCGGGGTCGGGCGTTAAATCACTTGATGATCTTGGTGACCTGACCCGCACCGACGGTGCGGCCACCCTCGCGGATGGCGAAGCGCAGGTTCACGTCCATCGCGACCGGCTGGATCAGCGCGACCGAGATGTCGGTGTTGTCGCCCGGCATGACCATCTCGGTGCCCTCGGGGAGGGTCACGACGCCGGTCACGTCGGTGGTGCGGAAGTAGAACTGCGGGCGGTAGTTGTTGAAGAACGGGGTGTGACGGCCACCCTCGTCCTTCGACAGGATGTAGACCCGGCCCTCGAAGTCGGTGTGCGGGGTGGTGGTACCCGGCTTCACGACGACCTGGCCGCGCTCGACGTCCTCACGCTTGATACCGCGGACGAGGAGGCCGACGTTGTCGCCCGCCTGGCCCTGGTCCAGCAGCTTGCGGAACATCTCGACACCGGTGACGGTGGTCTTGGTCGACTTTTCCTTGATGCCGACGATCTCGACCTCTTCGTTCACGTTGACCACGCCACGCTCGACGCGGCCGGTGACGACGGTGCCGCGACCGGTGATCGTGAAGACGTCCTCGATCGGCATGAGGAACGGCTTGTCGAGCTCGCGCACCGGGTCCGGCACGTTGTCGTCGACAGCGGTCATCAGCTCGAGAACGGCCTCGGCCCACTTCTCGTCGCCCTCGAGGGCCTTCAGGCCCGAGACGCGCACGACCGGGGCGTCGTCGCCGGGGAACTCCTGCGAGGACAGCAGCTCGCGGACCTCGAGCTCGACGAGCTCCAGGATCTCCTCGTCGTCGACCATGTCGGCCTTGTTCAGCGCGACCACGATGTAGGGCACGCCGACCTGGCGAGCGAGCAGCACGTGCTCACGGGTCTGCGGCATCGGGCCGTCGGTCGCCGCGACCACGAGGATCGCGCCGTCCATCTGAGCGGCACCGGTGATCATGTTCTTGATGTAGTCCGCGTGACCGGGGGCGTCGACGTGCGCGTAGTGACGCTTCTCGGTCTGGTACTCGACGTGCGAGATGTTGATCGTGATGCCGCGCTGCTTCTCTTCCGGCGCGTTGTCGATCTGGTCGAACGCCCGGGACTCGTTGAGCTCCGGGTACTTGTCGTGCAGAACCTTGGTGATCGCCGCGGTCAGCGTGGTCTTGCCGTGGTCGACGTGACCGATGGTCCCGATGTTGACGTGCGGCTTGCTCCGCTCGAACTTCGCCTTCGCCACTGGAATGTCCTCCTGGACTGATTTCGCTTTGTGCTCGGAGGGCAGCGTGGCTGCTGCCCTCCGAATGTTCCTTCGTCGGTGCTAGCGGACGTTCAGGAGAGTCCCTTAATGCCCGCGCGCGGTGAGGGGTTTTACTCCCCCGTCGCCTTCGCGATGATTTCCTTCGCGACGTTCGCGGGAACCTCGGCGTAGGAGTCGAACAACATGGAGTAGTTCGCCCGGCCCTGGGTGCGGGACCGGAGGTCACCGACGTAGCCGAACATCTCCGACAGCGGGACCAGCGCCTTCACGACGCGGATGCCCGCCCGCTCCTCCATGGCCTGGATCTGACCACGGCGGGAGTTGAGGTCACCGATGACGTCACCCATGTAGTCCTCGGGCGTGGTCACCTCGACCGCCATCATCGGCTCCAGGATCACGGGGTGGGCCTTCTTCGCGGCTTCCTTCATCGCCATGGAACCGGCGATCTTGAACGCCATCTCCGAAGAGTCGACCTCGTGGTACGCACCGTCCAACAAGGTGAACTTCAACCCGACGAGCGGGTAGCCGGCCAGGACGCCGTACTGCATCGCGTCCTGGGCGCCCGCGTCGACCGACGGGATGTACTCCCGCGGCACGCGGCCACCGGACACCTTGTTGTCGAACTCGTAGAGCGCGCCGTCGGTGCGCTCCAGCGGCTCCAGCTTCACGATGACCTTCGCGAACTGGCCGGAACCACCGGTCTGCTTCTTGTGGACGTAGTCGAGCTTGTCCACCGTCTTCTTGATCGTCTCGCGGTAGGCGACCTGCGGCTTACCGATGTTCGCCTCGACCTTGTAGTCGGACTTCATCCGGTTCACCAGCACCTCGAGGTGCAGCTCACCCATACCCGCGATGATCGTCTGGCCGGTGTCCTCGTCCAGCTTGACCTGGAACGTCGGGTCCTCTTCGGCCAGCTTCTGGATCGCCAGGGACAGCTTCTCCTGGTCGGCCTTCGTCTTCGGTTCGATCGCGACCCGGATGACCGGCTCGGGGAACGTCATCGACTCCAGCACGATCGGGTTCTGCGGGTCCGCCAGGGTGTCACCCGTGGTGGTGTCCTTCAGGCCGATGACCGCGTAGATGTGGCCGACCTGGGCGTCGTCGACCGGGTTCTCCTTGTTGGAGTGCATCTGGAAGATCTTCCCGATGCGCTCCTTGCGCTCCTTGGTCGCGTTGACGACCTGCGCCCCGGCGGCGACCTTGCCCGAGTACACCCGGATGTAGGTCAGCTTGCCGAAGAACGGGTGCGCGGCGATCTTGAACGCGAGCGCGGCGAACGGCTCGTCGACCGACGCCTTGCGGGTGGCCACGGTCTCGCCGTCGGGCAGCAGGCCCTCGACGGCCGGGACGTCCAGCGGGGTCGGCAGGTAGTCGATGACCGCGTCGAGCATGGGCTGCACGCCCTTGTTCTTGAACGCGGAACCGGCCAGCACCGGGAAGACCTGGCTGGTGATGGTGAGCTTGCGGATGCCGGCCTTGATCTCGGCTTCCGTGAGCTCCTCACCCTCCAGGAACTTCTCCATCAGCGCGTCGTCCGCCTCGGCGACGGTCTCGACGAGCTTCTCGCGGTACTCCGCGGCCTTCTCGGCCAGGTCGGCCGGGATGTCCTCGATCGAGTAGTCCTCGCCCTTCTGGACCTCGCCGCGCCAGGTCAGCGCCTTCATGCGGACCAGGTCGACGACGCCTTCGAAGTCGTTCTCGGCGCCGATCGGCAGCTGGATGACCAGCGGGCGGACGCCGAGGCGCTCCACGATGGTCTTCACGGTGTAGTAGAAGTCCGCGCCCAGCTTGTCCATCTTGTTGACGAAGCAGATGCGCGGGACGTCGTACTTGTCCGCCTGCCGCCAGACCTGCTCGGACTGCGGCTCGACGCCTTCCTTGCCGTCGAAGACGGCGACCGCACCGTCGAGCACCCGGAGGTTGCGCTCCACCTCGACGGTGAAGTCGACGTGGCCCGGGGTGTCGATGATGTTGATCTGGTGGTCGTCCCAGAAGGTGGTGGTCGCAGCCGAGGTGATGGTGATACCCCGCTTCTGCTCCTCCTCCATCCAGTCCATGGTGGCGGCGCCGTCGTGGACTTCACCGATCTTGTAGTTGACCCCGGTGTAGAACAGGATCCGCTCAGTGGTGGTCGTCTTGCCGGCGTCGATGTGGGCCATGATGCCGATGTTGCGGACCTTGTTCAGGTCGGTCAGCACTTCACGTGCCACGAGAGTGTTCCCCTGTTCTCAAGCTTGGGGCCCGGCATGGCTTGGTCGACAGCCGGGCAGTCATCACCAGCGGTAGTGCGCGAAGGCCCGGTTGGACTCGGCCATCTTGTGCGTGTCCTCGCGACGCTTCACGGAGGCACCGAGGCCGTTGGAAGCGTCCAAGAGCTCGTTCTGCAGGCGCTCGATCATCGTCTTCTCGCGGCGAGCCTGCGAGAAGGAGACCAGCCAGCGCAGGGCCAGCGTGGTGGAGCGACCCGGCTTGACCTCGATCGGCACCTGGTAGGTGGCACCACCGACGCGGCGGCTCTTCACCTCGATGGTGGGCTTCACGTTGTCGAGGGCGCGCTTCAGCGTGACGACCGGGTCGGTGCCCGTCTTCTCGCGAGCGCCTTCGAGCGCGCCGTACACGATGCGCTCGGCCAGGGACCGCTTGCCGTCCTTCAGCACCTTGTTCACCAGCTGGGTGACCAGCGGGGAGGCGTAGACGGGGTCGGAGATCAGCGGCCGCTTCGGGGCCGGACCCTTGCGGGGCATTAGCTCTTCTCCTTCTTCGCGCCGTACCGGCTGCGCGCCTGCTTGCGGTTCTTGACACCCTGCGTGTCGAGCGAACCGCGGATGATCTTGTAACGGACACCCGGAAGGTCCTTCACACGACCACCACGCACGAGCACCATCGAGTGCTCCTGCAGGTTGTGGCCCTCACCGGGGATGTAGGCGGTGACCTCGATGCCGCTGGTCAGCTTCACACGCGCGACCTTGCGAAGCGCCGAGTTCGGCTTCTTGGGGGTCGTGGTGTACACGCGAGTGCACACGCCACGCCGCTGCGGGCTCCCCTTGAGGGCCGCGGTCTTCTGCTTGGCAGCCTTGTCCTGGCGGCCCTTGCGGACCAGCTGCTGGATCGTGGGCAATGGACCAGCTTCCTGTCGTGATCTGCTTCTTCGTGTCTTCACCGGCCCCCGCGGTCGGGCGTGTCGGCCCGCGTCACGGTCTGTCGACCGGTAACTTCCCGGAGGGATTTTCCGTCGGAACCCCGACCTGCCGAAGCCGGTGACCGGGTGCCTGAGCACCCCGCCCATGCCGCACGGCACGCGGAGCGGCCCGACGCATGCCGGGCACGGTCTCCAAAGATACCCGCCCGGGTCCGGACGGAACGCGGCGGGGGTCCGTAGGCTGGCGAACCTCCAGCGTACCTCCGGACACCGGCCAGTGGCGGGATGTCCCGGAGTCCGGTCGCGCCGAAGCGGCGCAACGCTTTCCGGCGCCGGTCGCTCCCGGACCCGACGGGGCCCGGGCTGCCGGCCACACCTTGGATAACACACCCGGCCTGCGGAATGTTCCAAGCCCGGCCACGTACCCGGAGGGTCGAGTCGCATACCCAGGCGGTCGGCTCACCGGCCGCCCCTCCGGGTACGCGAGCCGACTCCCCCGGCACGCGACCCGGCTCTCCAGGTACCCGACCCGACCCTCCGGGTACACGACCCGCGGCGGATCAGTCTTCGTCGGGCTTCGCGTGGTCCGGCTTGCCCGGGTTCGGGTCGCGCGAGAGGTCGATGAGCGGGTGCACGCCCGCCCCCTCCGGCGCCGCGTGGCTACCGGTCGACTTCTTCTCTTCGTCGGGCCCCGCGGCCCCTTCGTTGCTGCTCATCACGCACTCCTAGCGCTCATCCCTGCTTCCCCTTGCGGCCGGAAACCTACCCATTACCCGGTCGGGTGACGCAGAGGGATCGGATCGGGCGTTCCGTGCGTCACACCGCCACCGAGGCGTCACGATGGGTGGCGAGCACCGGGCGAGAGGGGAGGGCCAAGAGGATGTCGGGCGAGTTCGACCAGCTGGTAGCCGAGTTCGAGCGGTTCCAGTCGAGCATCCGGAACGTCGACGACCGGTTCGCCGCCGTCGGCGCGATGCGGCAGGAGCTGACCGAGCTGCGGGCGAGCGCGTCCTCGCCGGACGGCGGCGTGACCGTGGTCACCGGACCGGGCGGCGCGATCCTCGACGTCGAGTTCACGGACGCGGCGCTCGCGAAGGGCCCGAAGGCGCTGTCGGCGGCGTTGCTGACGACGCTGCGCGAAGCCGTCGGCGAGGCGGCCCGCCGGCAGGCGGTGCTCGTCGAGGAGCACCTGGGCGACAACCTCGGCCTCGTCGACCAGGTCCTCGAGACCCAGGCCGTCGTGTTCGGAACCACCGTCGAGGAAATGCGGTCGAAGCTGGCGGAAGGAACGCCGGCGCCGCCGGCCCCCGCCGAGGACTTCTCCGAGGAGCGGGTGCTGCGCCAGGCCGACGCGCCGCCCCCGCCGCCGGCACCGCCCGCGGCCGGGTCCGCGGGCGACACCTTCCTCCGCTCCCTGTTCGACGAGGAGGACTGATGCCCGACGGAGCCGGCGGTTACCAGGTGGAGGTCGACGCACTGCGCGGGTACGTCGGCGACCTCGGCAAGTACCGGGAGCAGGGCGCGAAGATCACCGAGAAGGTGGGCCAGGCCGACGTCGGCGACAAGTCGTGGGGCGTCGTCGGCATCTTCACCAAGCACGGGTACGACGAGACGCTGCGGGAGCTGCACGAGCTGCTGGCGTCGATGGCCGACGGCCTGACCTCGGCCCAGGGCAAGTTCACCGACGCGGCGAACGTCTACCAGGGCGTCGAGGACGACCACACGGCGTTCTTCGGCCAGGTCGAGGTCCTGCTCGACGGTCCGCGCGAGCCGAAGCACTGAGGGGGACGCAAGTGGCAGAGGTGGAAGACGTCGCGAGCGGCATCACCGTCAAGTCCGACGACCCGGACACCGTGCTCGGGATGAACGCCGGCAACGCCGTCAAGGCGACGCCGTTCGTCGGCGGCGCGGTGACCGTCGGCAAGGACTTCGTGTCGGTGGCCAAGGCGGTGACCGCGCCGCACCCGGACGGCGCCGACATCACGCTCGGCCTGGGCACGATCGCGACCGACACGGCGGGCTTCATCCAGTCGAGCTCCAGCACCATCACCGACATCGCCACCGACCCGCTCGGCTGGCTGGTCGGGCAGGGGCTGAACTTCCTGATCGGCGTCGTCCAGCCGGTGCAGGACGCGATCCATTTCGTCAGCGGCGACGGCCCGGCGCTCGGCGTCGCGGCGGAGAACTTCGGCGCGATCGCGACCGGTTTGGACCAGCTGTCCAAGAACTTCGGCCAGGTGGCCGACGAGCGGCTCAAGGGCTGGCAGGGCGACGCCGCCAACGCGGCGCGGACGTCGCTCGGCGAGTTCGCGCACGGCATCGGTGGCGTCGCCGGAAAGTCCGGCGACCTCGCCCAGATGCTGCAGCTGAACAGCATGCTGATGAGCTTCATCGAGGAGCTCATCAAGGCGATCCTCACCGAGTTCATCACGTGGCTGGTCATGCTGTGGGTGCCGGCGCTGGCGGCCGCGGTCCCGACCTGCGGCGCGTCGACGGCGGCGGCGGGCGCGGCCACCGAGGGCGAAGCCGTCGCGACGACCGCGCGGACCACGCAGAAGGTGTCGAAACTGCGGGAAATCCTGCAGAAGGTGCTGGACTGGCTGAAGAAGCTCAAGGACAAGCTGGCCGCCACGAAGCTCGGGCAGAAGCTCGCCGAGGGCAAGACCGCGACGAAGCTGTCGGAGATCGCCGAGAAGAACTCGGGCAAGACGCTGCTCGAAAAGACGATCGGCGAGGACGGCATGCTCGGCAAGCGCTGGGCGAAGGCGTGGGAAAACCCGGTCAAGGACGCGGCCGGCAACATCCAGTACAAGTCGTCGATCCTGAAGACGGGCGCCGAAGAGGCCCTGAAGAAGGGCGGCGAAGCGGCGGTCAAGGGCGTGGTGGGGTTCAACCCGGCCAACCCGAGCGAGAACGACGCGAAGAACGTCAACGACCACCTCGGCAAGCTGAACAGCCACACCAAAAACGCCAAGAAGGCCAGCGGCTACGGCTCGACCGGCGAGGACCAGTCCGACGAGGAAACCCGGTCGGAGCTGGACTTCTGATGGTGACGGTCGTCGCGGTGCTCATCGGTGTCGTCGTGGTCGCGGTGGCCGGGGCGATCTGGTGGCGTTCGAACAGCAAGTTCGTGGCAGGACGCCAGGAGCACTGGTTCAAGGCGTTCGCGGCGGAGCGCGGCGGAACGTTCCACAGCGGCGTCGGGCCGGGGCCGTCCCCGACGTTCGGCGTGGCCCACCCCTCGGGCCGGCCGCTGACGGAGAGCTCCCGCGCGGCGTGGGTGGAGTTCCGCCACCGCGAACGCCCGGCGATCGCGGTCGACACGCGCGAGTCGTACCGCCGCTCCGACGACCACACGGGTTTCCGCGACATCCACGTCACGCAGGTGGCCGTGCCGCCGTGCCCGGAGCTGCGGATCGTGCCGGGGAAAGCGCTGTCGATGCCGACGCTGCCGCCGGACTCGCGGCTCGAGGGCGCGCTGGGTCAGTGGCTGGCGGCGAACCCGCGGTTCGGGCAGCGGAACGTCGTGGTGGAGCACGGGTCGGCGCGGACCTGGGCGCCGGGGTGCGCGACGCGGGAGGCCATCGCCGCCGAGGCCGAGTTCCTCACCGAACTGGCCGAGCGGCTCCCCGCGGCGCTGTGGGCCCCGGGGGTCACCGGCGCCGGGTAGTCCAGTGCGTCAGCCCGGCCGAGAGGGCGAACACCAGGCCCAGCCCGACGATGTACGGCCCGGCCAGCAGGGCGAACCCCGCGCCGATGTTGGCGTCGGCCTGCTCGTCGGACCGGAAGCCGAGCGCGCCCACCGACAGCAGGATCGCTCCCACCGTGATCAGCACGACGGCCACCACCGTCAGGCGCTTCGTGACAGTCGTCATGTCCCCATCGTGCCGGGGGCCGGCCGAATTCGCTGGACAGCGGCCCCAGGATGAGGACGTGAACTGGAAGATCACCCAGATCGACGTCGCTCATCCGGACGCCGTCGCGATCATGCGCGAGTACATGGACGAAGTCGCTTCGCGCTACTACGGACGTCCGATCACCGAAGCGGAGCTCACGCGCTACGTGGCCGAGGAACCCGGGACCGACCTGGTGCCGCCCACCGGGGCGTTCGTCGTCGGCTACCGCGACGGCGAGGCCGCGGGCTGCGCCGGCACCCGCGTCGTCGCGCCGGGGGTCAGCGAGCTGACGAAGGTGTTCGTCAAGCCGGGCCACCGCGGCTCGGGGCTCGCCCCGGTCCTGGTGACGGCCGCCGAGGACGCGGCCCGGCAGCTCGGCTCGAGCCTCATGCGGCTCGACACCCGCCACGACCTCGTCGAGGCCCGCGCGCTCTACGCGAAGATCGGCTACGCCGAGGTCGAGCCCTTCAACGAAGGGCAGTTCGCCGAGCACTGGTTCGCGAAGGCCCTCAGCTGACGGGTCTTCACCTTCGCGTAGTTGCCGGGAACTCCGGTCAGAGCTTGGAACCGCAGTCCGAGCAGAACAGGGCGCCGGGCTTGTTGCCCTCGCTCCCGCAGCCGCCGCAGCCGACCTTGAGCGCCAGCGAAGTGCCGCACGACGAGCAGAACTTGCCGCCCTCGGCCTTCAGGCCGCAGCCCGGGCAGGTGACCTTCGCGCGGGTCTCGAGGTCGAGATCGGACGTCCAGTCCTTCTCGCGGGCCTTGTCCCAGATCTGGTCGCGCTGCGCCGACGCCTGCGCCCGCGAGATCTCCTCGGCGACGCTCGGCGAGCAGCGCAGGCACTGCCCGATCTCCTCGTTCCAGCACTGGTCCTGGCACATCCAGTCGCCGCAGCCGCGGCACTGGCGGAAGCTCGGGGTGATCTCCTTGACTGCCGCCGCCAGCGCGCGGTCCTTCGCCGGCGAGTTCGTCGCGCGGTCGTAGCGCCACTGGTCGGCCGAGTTGCTCAGGTCCCTCAGCGTCCCGCCGAAGAACGAGCCGACCGTGCGAAGCACGCTTCGCCCGGTTTCCATGTTGTCGCGCTGGAACGCGGAACGGAAACCGTTGCCACAGCGTTCGCACCGGAACTCGAACTGGTACCCCTGCGTGTTGGAGAGGTCCGAGAAGTTGTCCGTGAAGGGCACAGAGTCAGCCACGGCCCATCTTCGCCAGCGCACCGCGGGCACTGCGACGAGAGATTTGCCGACAACGACCCGGCTACCGGCCGTGACGGGATGCCGTCAGGGCCAACGGAAGCAGCGCCAGCACCCCGCCGACGACGGCGACGAGCGCGTACCCGCCGCCCGCGAACAGCTGTCCTGACCCCAAACCGGCCAAAGCGGACGCGGACCAGACCACCGCGTCCACGGTGCCCTGCACCCGGCTGCGCGTCTCCGGCGCGAGGTCGCGGCTCAGCTGCGCACTGCCGCCGACGAACACCAGGTTCCAGCCGTACCCCAGCAGGAACAGCGCCACCGGCAGCCCGGACGTGTGCGCGGTCGGAGCCGCCAGCGCGGTCGCCGTCGACAGCGCCAGGACGCCCAGACCCGCGTTGATCGTGACGCGCGGCCCCCAGCGGTCGGCGATCCGGCCGGACAGCGGCGCCAGCGCGAACATCCCGATCAGGTGCGCGCTCAGCACCCAGCCGACGACGTCGAGCCCGTGCCCGTGGTCCTCCAGCTGCAAGGGCGTCATCGTCATCACCGCGACCATCGTGAGCTGCGCGGCGACCATCGCGACCAGGGGCCGCGCTACGCCGGTCGCGCGCACCGGCGCGGCCGCCGGCGCTTCCCGTGGGGGCGGGACGTGCCGCGGGAGGAACGCGGCCGCCAGCGCCGCGCCCGCCGTGGCCAGCACCGCGACCGCGACCGGCCCGGACAGCGCCGGCCAGCCGAAGCCGGTGACGACGTTCGCCGCCGGGGCCATCAGCGCCGGGCCGGCGAGAGCGCCGACGGTCCCGGCCCAGACGACGTTCGAGAGCGCGCGGCCCCGGCGTTCCTCCGGGTACAGGTCGGCGGCCAGGTAGCGCGACAGCTGCGCGCCGCCGTTGCCGAGGCCGACCAGCAGGATGCCGAGCAGGAGCGGCGTCAGCGACGTCGTCAGCGCCCCGGCGAACGCGATCAGCGCCCCGGCCGCGGCGACGCCGTAGCCGGCGGCCAGCACGCGACGGCGGCCGTGCCCGGGCAGCAGCAAGCCCGCGCCGAGCGCTCCGGCGGCGGTGCCGAGCACGTTCGCGACGCTCGGCAGCCCGCTCCAACCCGGCCCGTTGCCCGCGGCGACGATCAGCGTCGCCGCGGTGCCCAGGCCGACCGTGGCCGTGTTGAGCAGCGCGACGCCCGCGAACAGCGCGCCCATCGACCTGGTCCGGCCTGCCACCATCGGAGTCCCCATGACCAGCAACTTTAGGAACTCCCGGCGATCTTCCGAAGGGCCCGTCAACGGCAAATCCGTCGCCACGGCCGCTCTTCGGAAGGAAGATGGGGCCCATGACCTTCCGTTCGGAAAAGCCGCTGGACGACGTCGACTGGCGGCTGCTGGACCTGCTGCAGACCGACGGGCGGTTGTCGTTCAAGGAGCTGGGCCGGCGGATCAACCTCTCGCCACCGGCGGTCGCGGAGCGGGTGCGGCGGCTGGAGGAGACCGGGGTGATCACCGGCTACCGCGCGCAGGTCGACGCGCGGCGCGCGGGCCAGCCGCTGCAGGCGTTCGTCGAGATGCGCTGCGCGCTGAGCAGCTGCCTGTCGTCGGTGGTGCTGTCGACGCAGTTCGAGGGACGGCCGGTGCAGCCGCCCTCGGACGACTTCCTGCGCGCGTCGACCTCGGACGGCTGGTCTTGACCGGTTGGCGGCTGTTTGCCCGATGCCCGCCTGCTAAACGAGAGGGATGCCGATCTTCCGCGCTCTCGCCGTCACCCTCGTCACCCTGGCCACGTTCGCCGCTCCCGCGACCGCACAGGCCGCGCCACCCACCGCCCCCGCCGGGTTCGTGGCGCTGTCCGACGTTGCGCCGTCGATCCTGCAGGACATGCGCTACGCCACCCGGCACAACTTCGTCGGCCGGCGCATCGACGGCTACCTCGAGCCGACCTGCATCCTGACCCGGCAGGCCGCCGAGGGGCTGCGTCAGGTCCAGTCCCGGTTGAGGAAGAAGGGCTACACGCTCAAGGTCTACGACTGCTACCGCCCGCAGCGCGCGGTCGACCACTTCGTGCGGTGGGCGAAGGACCTCGCCGACGAGAAGATGAAGGCCGAGTTCTACCCGAACGTCGCCAAGGACCGGCTGTTCGAAGACGGCTACATCGCCGAGAAGTCCGGGCACAGCCGCGGCAGCACGATGGACCTCACCGTCGTGAAGCTCCCGCCGCGGCTCCAGCGGCCGTACTTCCCCGGCGAGCCGCTCGTGCCGTGCTTCGCGCCGAAGGACCAGCGCTTCCCCGACAACATGGTCGACATGGGCACCGGCTACGACTGCTTCGACCCGCTCGCCCACACCGACAACCCGGCGATCACCGGCACCGCGCGCCAGAACCGCGATCTCCTGCGGACCGCGATGATCGCGGCGGGCTTCCACAACCTGCCCGAGGAGTGGTGGCACTACACCCTCGACGGCGAGCCGTTCCCCGACACCTAC
The DNA here is from genome assembly GCF_040629235.1 of Amycolatopsis sp. NPDC005961. NCBI lineage: Bacteria > Bacillati > Actinomycetota > Actinomycetes > Pseudonocardiales > Pseudonocardiaceae > Amycolatopsis > Amycolatopsis sp. NPDC005961. The sequence goes on from NZ_JBEXVF010000011.1 coordinate 32,852, forward strand.
TTCGACTTCCCGGTGTCGCACCGCAGCCTGCGCTGAACGCGAAAACGCCCCCGGTCCTTTGTGGACCGGGGGCGTTTTCAGGTCGTCAACCGCAGTCCGCGGGGTTGACGGGCACCTCCGGCGCCGGAGCGTCGCCCTCTTCGGCGGCGATCCGGTACGCGTAGTGGTTCGCCGGCGGACCGTGGACCTCGACCCCGGTCGGGTTCTCGTACTTCGTCTTCCAGCCCGCCGGAGTCAGGAAGTACAGCCGGTATTCGGGCCCGGGCGCCACGCCCTCGAAGAGGAAGTGGCCGGTGCCGTCCGTGGTCTGCCGGCCCGCGACCGGGCAGTGCTGGTCGGACACCAGCACGACCTCGGTGCCGGCGAGCCCCTCGGTCACCTCGCCGTTGTCGTCGACGTGACCGATCGTGCCTTCGACGACGGCCTGTCCACCCGGCACCGAGGCCTGGGCGCGCGCGTTCGCGTGGTTCTCGATGTCGACTTCGCTGTACCCGAAGTCGCAGGCGGCCACGACCTTGCCGCGGTCGAAGGAAGCCTGCGGCATCGTCTCGGACACGTCGAACGTCCGGGTCTCCCCGGCGGCGATCGTCACGCCGCGGTTCCACACGAGATCACCCCAGCCGGGGCCGTTGCCGTCCAGCAGGTAGCCGTCACCGATGCGGTTGCACGCGGCCACGATGCCGGTCAGCGGGGTCGAGCCCGAGTTGGCCAGCGTCACGGTGAGGTGCGCCAGGTCACCCGGCTGGTAGCTGTCCTGGGTGAACGCCAGCGACGCGGTCAAGGCGCCGTTCAACGGCGGCGCGCCACGGACGAGCAGGTCCGGGGTGTCCGGGGTGATCCGGACGGTCTGCCACCGGACGAGCCAGCCGTCGACCACGTCACCGCCCAGGGTGTAGTCCCCCGCCGGGAGGTCGAAGGCGAACTTCCCTTCGGCGTCGCTCGTGGCCGTGTAGTTCCTGGAGCCGGTGAAGTACCGCAGGGTGAGCGTGGCGCCGGCGAGCGGTTCGCCGCCGTCGAGGACACCGTCGCCGTTCCGGTCCGCGTAGAAGATCCCCGTCGCGCGACCGGGCACCTTCGTGACCGGCGCCTGCGAGTCGAACGAACCGACCCCGAACCCGGTGTCGTCGGACACGGTGCCGCGCAGGGCCGCCGTGGTCTGCTCGGGGTCCCGGACGTGGCCGGACACCGTCAGCTCGAACGACCCACCGGCCTCGATCGTCAGCCCCGGCCGGTTCTGGAGCGCACCCCAGCCGCCGTAGGGGACGTACAGGTCGATCGGGTCGAAGTACTGGAACACCGTGAGCCCGGTCGCCCGGCCGGAGTTGTTGTTCGTCAGCTTGACCGTGGCGTGGATTTCGTCGCCGGTCCCGTAGGACGGCTTGTCGAAGGTGACCGAAACGCCGATCCGGCCCGAGGCCGCTCCCGCCGGAGCGGCGAACACGCCGGTCAACGCCGCCATCGCCGTGACGAGGACGGCGAGCAAGACCGCCGCTCTTCGCCCGGCTGAACGCATGACAAATGAAGTGGTCAACGCAGTCTCCCCCTGCTACCCGTGTGAATGCGCCAAAGCCCCCGAACGGCGCAGAACCTGCTCACTGTAGGCAGAGTGCGCGAAAAAGGACCAGGCTTTCCGGCCGATTGGCCGGTTCCGGACACACGGGAAAGGCCCCCGCCGGAAACCCGGCAGGGGCCTTTCTCGTGGATCCGGCTTCGTCAGCGGAAGTCGCGGCCGAAGTCGTAGTCGTCCAGCGGCACCGCGGCACCGGTACCCGTACCGAACACGTCCGGGGTGTAGTAGCCGTCGTCGTAGGACGGGATCGCGTACGCCGCGACCCGGGCCTCTTCGGTCGGCTGCACCTGGATGTTGCGGTACTTGTTGATGCCCGTACCGGCCGGGATCAGCTTACCGATGATCACGTTCTCCTTGAGGCCCACGAGCCGGTCCGAGCGGCCGTTGATGGCCGCGTCGGTCAGGACGCGCGTGGTCTCCTGGAACGACGCCGCCGACAGCCACGAGTCCGTGGTGAGCGACGCCTTCGTGATCCCCATCAGCACCGGACGACCCGAAGCCGGCTCGCCGCCTTCGGACACCGTCGAGCGGTTGCGTGCCTCGAACTTGGTCCGCTCGGGCAGCTCGCCCGGCAGGAAGTCCGTGCCACCCGAGTCGATGACCGTCACCCGGCGCAGCATCTGCCGGACGATGACCTCGATGTGCTTGTCGTGGATCGACACACCCTGGGCCCGGTACACCTTCTGGACCTCGTCGGTGAGGTGCATCTGCGCCTCACGCGGGCCCATCACGCGCAGGACCTCGTGCGGGTCCGGGGTGCCCTCGAGCAGCTGCTGCCCGACGTTGACGTGGTCACCGTCGCCCAGCGGGCCGTTCGGGGTGTTCGCGAGCCGCTGACGCTTGGACAGCTTGTCGAAGACGATCTCTTCGCCGCCGTCGTCCGGGATCAGCGTGATCTTCCAGAACCGCTCGCTCTCCTCGATGCGCACGCGGCCATCGACGTCGGCGATCGGCGCCTTGCCCTTCGGGACACGAGCCTCGAAGAGCTCCTGCACACGGGGCAGACCGGTCGTGATGTCGTCACCGGCGACACCACCCTGGTGGAACGTACGCATCGTCAGCTGCGTACCGGGCTCACCGATCGACTGGGCCGCGACGATACCCACGGCCTCGCCGACGTCGACGAGCTGACCGGTCGCCATCGAGCGGCCGTAGCAGGTCGCGCAGATGCCGACGGCCGACTCGCAGGTCAGCACCGAGCGGACCTTGACCTTCGAGATGCCGCTGGAGAGCAGCTTGTCGAGGGCCGGGTCGCCGATGTCGTCGCCCGCGTTCAGCACGACGTTGCCCTTGGCGTCCACCGCGTCCGTCGCGAGGTTCCGCGCGTACACGGAGGTCTCGACGTGCTGGTCGCGCAGGACCTTGCCGTCGCCGATGTCCTCGCCGATCGGCATCATGATGCCGCGGGTGGTGCCGCAGTCGACCTCGCGGACGATGACGTCCTGCGAGACGTCCACCAGACGACGGGTCAGGTAACCCGAGTCGGCGGTCCGCAGCGCCGTGTCCGCCAGGCCCTTCCGGGCACCGTGCGTCGCGATGAAGTACTCCGCCACCGACAGGCCCTCACGGAAGTTGGCCTTGATCGGACGCGGGATGTACTCACCCTTCGGGTTCGACACCAGGCCACGCATGCCGGCCAGCGACCGGACCTGCGTCATGTTGCCCGCCGCGCCCGACTTCACGATCATGGCGATCGGGTTGTCGTCCGGCAGCGCCGTCTCCATGATCTTGTGGACCTCTTCGGTGGCCTGCGTCCACACCTTGACGAGCTCGTTGTTGCGCTCGGTGTGCGACAGCTGACCACGCTGGTAGCGCTTCTCCACCTGGGAGGCCTTGCCCTCGTACTCGTCGAGGATGGCGGCCTTGCCCACCGGGGTGAGCACGTCCGAGATGGCGACGGTGACGCCCGAGCGGGTCGCCCAGTAGAAACCGGCGTCCTTCAGGCGGTCCAGGGTCTGCGCGACCTGCGTCATCGAGTACCGCTCGGCGAGGTCGTTCACGATCGCGGCCTGACGCTTCTTCGGCATCGGCTCGTTGATGAACGGGTAGTCCGCCGGCAGCAGCTCGTTGAAGAGCACCCGGCCGAGAGTCGTCTCGGCCAGCCACATCTTGCCCGGCTCCCAGCCCTTCTCCGCGAGCGCCGCTTCGTCGGCCTTCGCCGGCTGACGGTCGGTGATGCGGATCTTGACCGGCGCGTGCAGGCTCAGCGCCTTGCGGTCGAAGGCCATGATGGCTTCGGCCGTCGACGAGTACGCGTTGCCCGCGCCCTCGGCGTCCTCGCTCAGGCGGGTCAGGTGGAACAGGCCCGTCACCATGTCCAGTCGCGGCATGGCGAGCGGACGGCCCGACGCCGGCGACAGGATGTTGTTCGCCGACAGCATCAGGATCCGGGCCTCGGCCTGCGCCTCGGCCGACAGCGGCAGGTGCACCGCCATCTGGTCACCGTCGAAGTCCGCGTTGAACGCCTCGCAGACCAGCGGGTGCAGCTGGATGGCCTTGCCCTCGACCAGCTGCGGCTCGAAGGCCTGGATGCCGAGGCGGTGCAGCGTCGGCGCGCGGTTCAGCATCACCGGGTGACCGGTGATGACCTCTTCCAGCACGTCCCACACCTGCGGCCGCGAGCGCTCCACCATCCGCTTGGCGGACTTGATGTTCTGCGCGTGGTTCAGGTCGACCAGCCGCTTCATGACGAACGGCTTGAACAGCTCGAGCGCCATGTCCTTCGGCAGACCGCACTGGTGCAGCTTCAGCTGCGGCCCGACGATGATGACCGAACGGCCCGAGTAGTCGACGCGCTTGCCGAGCAGGTTCTGGCGGAACCGGCCCTGCTTGCCCTTGAGGAGGTCGGACAGCGACTTCAGCGGCCGGTTGCCCGGGCCGGTGACCGGACGCCCGCGGCGGCCGTTGTCGAACAGCGCGTCGACGGCCTCCTGCAGCATCCGCTTCTCGTTGTTGACGATGATCTCGGGCGCGCCGAGGTCGATCAGCCGCTTGAGACGGTTGTTGCGGTTGATCACGCGGCGGTACAGGTCGTTCAGGTCCGACGTCGCGAACCGGCCACCGTCGAGCTGCACCATCGGGCGCAGGTCCGGCGGGATGACCGGGACGGCGTCGAGCACCATGCCGCGCGGGTCGTTGCCGGTCGCCTGGAACGCGGCGACGACCTTGAGCCGCTTCAGCGCGCGGAGCTTCTTCTGCCCCTTGCCGTTGCGGATGGTGTCGCGCAGGTTGTCGGCTTCCGCGGCGACGTCGAACTCGGCGGCCAGCTTCTGGATGGCCTCCGCGCCCATGCCGCCGGTGAAGTACTCGCCGTAGCGGTCGACGAGCTCGCGGTAGAGCAGCTCGTCGGCGATCAGCTGACGGGTGTCGAGCTTCGTGAAGGTCGTCCAGACCTCCTCGAGGCGGTCCAGCTCGCGACCGGCGCGGTCACGCAGCTGACGCATCTCACGCTCGCCGCCTTCCTTGACCTTGCGGCGGACGTCGGACTTGGCGCCCTCCGCCTCCAGCTCGGCCAGGTCGGCTTCCAGCTTCTGCGCGCGGGCCTCGATGTCCGCGTCACGCTTGGTCTCGAGGTTCTTGCGCTCGACGCCGATCTCGTTCTCGAGGGTCGGCAGGTCGTTGTGACGCAGCTCCGTGTTCACGCCCGTGATGACGTAAGCAGCGAAGTAGATGATCTTCTCGAGGTCCTTCGGCGCCAGGTCCAGCAGGTAGCCCAGGCGGGAAGGAACACCCTTGAAGTACCAGATGTGGGTGACCGGCGCGGCCAGCTCGATGTGGCCCATCCGCTCACGGCGCACCTTGGCGCGGGTCACCTCGACGCCGCAGCGCTCACAGATGATGCCCTTGAAGCGGACACGCTTGTACTTGCCGCAGTAGCACTCCCAGTCCCGGGTCGGACCGAAGATCTTCTCGCAGAAGAGGCCGTCCTTCTCGGGCTTGAGCGTCCGGTAGTTGATGGTCTCCGGCTTCTTGACCTCGCCGTACGACCACTGACGGATGTCGTCGGCCGTGGCGAGACCAATGCGGAGCTCATCGAAGAAGTTGACGTCCAGCACGTCTAGATCCCCTTGGGGTTGTTTCGGCTAGAGAGGGGTGGCGGGCGAGCGTCGGGGGCCTGCGGGAGGCCGGCCCCCGACGCTCAGCTCGCGATCAGTGCACGACGTCGTCCACCGAGGGCGACTCGTTGCGGGACAGGTTGATGCCGAGGTTGGCCGCGGCGCGCTCGAGGTCCTCGTCGTCGGAGTCGCGCATCTCGATCGCCGCGCCGTCGCTGGAGAGCACCTCGACGTTGAGGCACAGCGACTGGAGCTCCTTGAGGAGCACCTTGAACGACTCAGGGATGCCCGGCTCGGGGATGTTCTCCCCCTTGACGATGGCCTCGTACACCTTGACGCGGCCGACCACGTCGTCCGACTTGATCGTCAGCAGCTCCTGCAGCGTGTAGGCAGCGCCGTACGCCTGCATCGCCCAGCACTCCATCTCACCGAAGCGCTGGCCACCGAACTGCGCCTTACCACCCAGCGGCTGCTGCGTGATCATCGAGTACGGACCGGTGGAGCGGGCGTGGATCTTGTCGTCGACCAGGTGGTGCAGCTTCAGGATGTACATGTAGCCGACCGCGACCGGGTACGGGTACGGCTCGCCGGAGCGGCCGTCCAGCAGGGTCGCCTTGCCGTTCTCCTTGACCATGCGCTCGCCGTCGCGGTTCGGCTTGGTCGCCCCGAGCAGCCCGGTGAGCTCCTCTTCCTTCGCGCCGTCGAACACCGGGGTCGCGGTGTTCGTGTTCGGCGCGACGTCGTAGAGCTCCTGGGAGAGGTTCTTCGCCCAGTCCGGTTCGCCTTCGATCGTCCAGCCCTGTGAGGCCAGCCAGCCCAGGTGCAGCTCGAGGATCTGGCCGATGTTCATCCGTCGCGGCACACCGTGCGTGTTCAGGATGATGTCGACCGGGGTGCCGTCCTCCATGAACGGCATGTCCTCGACCGGCAGGATCTTGCCGATGACACCCTTGTTGCCGTGCCGGCCGGCGAGCTTGTCGCCCGGCTGGATCTTGCGCTTCTGGGCCACGTAGACGCGGACCAGCTCGTTGACGCCCGGGGGCAGCTCGTCGTCGTCCTCGCGCGAGAACACGCGGATGCCGATGACCTTGCCGGTCTCGCCGTGCGGCACCTTCAGCGAGGTGTCGCGGACTTCGCGGGCCTTCTCACCGAAGATCGCGCGGAGCAGGCGCTCTTCCGGCGTCAGCTCGGTCTCGCCCTTCGGCGTGACCTTGCCGACGAGGATGTCGCCGTCGCGGACCTCGGCACCGATGCGGATGATGCCCCGCTCGTCGAGGTCGGCCAGGACCTCTTCGGAGACGTTCGGGATGTCCCGGGTGATCTCCTCGGCGCCCAGCTTCGTGTCGCGGGCGTCGATCTCGTGCTCCTCGATGTGGATCGACGTCAAGACGTCGTCCTGCACCAGGCGCTCCGAGAGGATGATCGCGTCCTCGTAGTTGTGGCCCTCCCACGGCATGACCGCGACGAGCAGGTTCTTGCCGAGCGCCATCTCACCGTTTTCGGTGGACGGGCCGTCGGCGATGACCTGACCCTGCTCGACCCGGTCGCCCTCGTTGACGATCGGGCGGTGGTTGAAGCAGGTGCCGTGGTTGGAGCGACGGAACTTGTACAGTCCGTAGCTCTTCCGCGTGCCGTCGTCGTGCATGATCGTGATCAGGTCGGCCGAGAGCTCCTCGACGACACCGGACTGCTCGGCGACGAGCACGTCACCGGCGTCGACCGCGGCGCGCAGCTCCACACCCGTGCCCACGTACGGGGCCTGGTTGCGCAGCAGCGGCACGGCCTGGCGCTGCATGTTCGCACCCATCAGGGCGCGGTTCGCGTCGTCGTGCTCGAGGAACGGGATCATCGCCGTCGCGACCGAGACCATCTGCCGCGGCGAGACGTCCATGTAGTCGATGTCGAGCGGGTCGATCAGCTCGACCTCGCCACCCTTGCGGCGGGCCATGACCCGGTCTTCCACGAAGGTGCCGTCGTCCGAGATCGGCGCGTTGGCCTGGGCCTTGACGTACCGGTCCTCTTCGTCCGCGGTCAGGTAGTCGACCTGGTCGGTGACCCGGCCCTCGACGACCTTGCGGTACGGCGTCTCGATGAAGCCGAACGGGTTGACCCGCGCGTAGGAGCAGAGCGAGCCGATCAGGCCGATGTTCGGGCCTTCCGGCGTCTCGATCGGGCACATCCGGCCGTAGTGCGACGGGTGGACGTCCCGGACCTCCATGCCGGCGCGCTCACGGGACAGACCACCCGGGCCGAGGGCCGACAGACGACGCTTGTGCGTCAGGCCCGACAGCGGGTTGTTCTGGTCCATGAACTGCGACAGCTGCGAGGTGCCGAAGAACTCCTTGATCGCCGCGCCGATCGGGCGGATGTTGATCAGGGTCTGCGGGGTGATCGCCTCGACGTCCTGCGTGGTCATGCGCTCACGCACGACGCGCTCGGTGCGCGACAGGCCGACCCGGATCTGGTTCTGGATCAGCTCGCCCACGGTGCGCAGGCGACGGTTGCCGAAGTGGTCGATGTCGTCGGTCTCGACCGGGATCTCGGTACCGTTCGCGCCGGTCACCTTGTCCTCGCCGGCGTGCAGCCGGACCAGGTACTCGATGGTGGTGACGATGTCCTCTTCGGTCAGCGTCCCGGTGTCGTACGGGGTGTCGAGGCCCAGCTTCTTGTTGACCTTGTACCGGCCGACCTTGGCCAGGTCGTAGCGCTTCGCCTTGAAGAACAGGTTCTCCAGCAGGGTCTGCGCGCTCTCCTTCGTGGGCGGTTCGCCCGGGCGCAGCTTGCGGTAGATGTCGAGCAGGGCCTCGTCGGTGCCGGCGGTGTGGTCCTTCTCGAGGGTCGCCAGCAGCGTCTCCGAGAAGGAGAAACGCTCGCGGATCGCCTCGGTGGTCCAGCCCAGCGCCTTCAGCAGGACGGTGACCGGCTGGCGGCGCTTGCGGTCGATGCGGACGCCGACGGTGTCGCGCTTGTCGACGTCGAACTCGAGCCACGCGCCGCGGCTCGGGATCACGCGGACGCTGAAGACGTCCTTGTCGGTCGTCTTGTCGACGTCCTTCGAGTAGTAGACGCCCGGCGAGCGGACCAGCTGGGACACGACGACACGCTCGGTGCCGTTGATGATGAACGTGCCCTTGTCGGTCATGACCGGGAAGTCACCCAGGAAGACCGTCTGGCTCTTGATCTCGCCGGTGTTGTTGTTGACGAACTCGGCCGTGACGAACAGCGGCGCGGCGTACGTCATGTCCTTGTCCTTGCACTCCTCGATCGAGGCCTTGACCTCGTCGAAGCGCGGGGCGGAGAAGGACAGGGACATCGACCCGGAGAAGTCCTCGATCGGGGAGATCTCGTTCAGGACCTCTTCGAGGCCGCCGACCGGGTTTTCTTCACCTTCTTCGACACGGCGTTCGAACCACGCTTCGTCCCCGGTGAACCACTGGAACGACTGGATCTGGACGTCGAGCAGGTTGGGCGTGTTGAGCGGTTCGCGAATCTTTGCGAAGGAAACCCGCTTGGGCGCGCCGGGGATTCCCGTGGACTCCGAGCGAGATTCAGCCGAGGTGGTCGCAGCAGTGGCCTGGTTCGCGGGAGAGACTGCCAAGATGCGTCCTTCCGGGGACAATGAGCGGTGACGGCCGCCATAGCAACAGCTATCAGCGACTGTCAAGGGTGCCGTGTGCCCACTATCCTAACTACCGGCTCCGGGCAGCCTGAAAGAGGGCAGCGCAAAGAGGCAGTCTAGCCCGAACGGCGCGGTCTGTCCAGGGGGCGCTCCCGATGGGGCCCAGCCTGCCTCGCGACGTCTTCAGGTATGCCTCCAGGCGAGCCGGTTGTCCCTCCCGCAAGGGCCGCCGGTTTCGCCGTTCGGGAGTAAGCGTGAACCCACCGGGCCCGAGAGTCAAGATGCCACACGGGGGTCCCGCCGGTTGGCGCAGCGTGGAAGAGGTTCAGCGGAGCGTGAGCGGCCGCATAGTGTTCCAGTTACCGGCCGGTAGCGCCAGTAGTAGGGGTCGGACCTGGGGGTTTCCGCATTTCTCCGGCCGTGCGACCTGTGTTCCAGGCCACTTCGGACGGCACCGGTTCCGCCGCCGGCGGCGTGTCGCGGCGGGTTTCGGTAACCGCCGGGGGCGCGTCTCAGGCGCCTCAGGCGTCGCACGCGTCCCGGCCGGGTGGCGGCTCGGAGAGGGCCGGGGAAGCCGCCTCGGGTGTCCGCGTGACGGTTCGGGCCGCGAGCGGCGCAGGGGGCCGCTGAGCCCCCGCCGCGGCCGGGCCGAACCCGCGTCCCGCGTGACGGTTCGGGCCCGTGCGGCGCAGGGGCCGCTAAGCCCCGGACACAGCCGCGGCCCGATCGGTACCGGGCCCAGTCCCCCGACGGTCCCCGGCGACCGTCGGGACAGCATCCCGCGGCGGCTCCCGCGACCGACCAGGCCCGCGAGGGTGCTCGCCGCACCGCACCGAGCGCCGCCCGGCGCCGCGGCCGGGCCGAACCCGCGTCCCGCGTGACGACTCGGGCCCCGCGCGGCGCAGGGGGCCGCTGAGCCCCGGACACAGCCGCGGCCCGCGACCCCTGCTCGGGGTGGCGGGCCGCGGCCGGCGGAGCGCTACTTCGTCGGCGAGGGGGACGCGGGCGGCGCGGAGGACGCCGGTGGCTGGGTGGCCGCCGGGACCTTGGGCGCGTTGTACGTGTCCATGTCCGTGATCTTCCACTTGTCGCCCTGGAGCTGGGCGTTCAGGTGGAGCTGGGCGGTGCCCGCGGTCGTCTTCTTCGTGTCCGTGCGGGTCGACGTCTGGTCGACGAAGACCATCACCTTCGCCAGGTCGTCGTTGAGCATGATCACCGCCGCGCGCGTCACCTTGCAGGTCACGATCATCTTCTGCGCCGGCGCGAGCCGCTTGACCTCGCCCATCAGCGAGTTGTACTTGTTCCGGACCTCGTCGTTGGCGAGCAGGTCGTTCGCCGCGTCCTCGGTCTTCTTGATGTTGTTGAAGTCGTACGAGAACAGCGACTCGGCCGCCTTCGACACGGCGTCCTTGACCTGGGCCGTCTTCGCGACGTCCAGCAGCGCCGTGTTGCTGGTCGCGTCGGAGACCTTGACCTCTTCGGACTTGAACCAGTACGCCAGGCCGCCCAGGAGCAGCGCGACGAGCACCAGGGCGCCGGCGATCAAGTACGGCTTCTGCGCCTTCGGGCCCGCGGCCTTCACCGGCTTCTCGTCCACCGAAGCAACCGAAGCAGCCGCCTCGGCTTCGGAGACGTCCGACGGCTTCGCGATCCCCGTGTCGCGCTTCTTCCGCCGCGGCGCCGGCCGCGAAGGAGCCTCTTCGACGTCCGGTTCGCCGGTGAGCGCGTCGACCTCGGGCTCGTCGTCGGTCTCGACCGCCGCGAACACCGCCGTGTCCTCGGCGGCGGACGGCGCCGTGTCCAACTGCCCGCTCGCGGCTTCGAACGACTCGGGCTTCGCGGCCGGCTTGGGCGCCGGGCGCGGCACGGGCCGGGGCCGCGGCCTCTTGGGCTCGGCCGGCGCGGGCGGCACCTCGGGGAGCTGGCCGGTCCGCTCGGCGGCGGACTCGTCCGAGGCAGGCTTGCGCAGCCCGGCCACGCGGGGCCGGCGCGACGGCGGGGTGCTGGGCTGGCGGCGGGAGGGGGGCACTGCTGCTCCTTCTGCGTGACTACTGGCCGGCCGCGACGAGCGGGACGCTGTCGATGCCGGACAGCTTCCAGTCGTCGCCCACCCGGGTCATCGACACCTCGAGGCGCAGCGGCTTCGCGCTGCTCTTGTCCCCCTGGGTGACGGTCGTGGCGATGGCGGCCAGGAAGCTGGCCTTGCCTTCGTGGTCGTCCAGCTCCTCGACGGCGATGTCCTGGACGTCCGTGGTGACCTTCGTCTTGGCGTCGGCGAGCGCCTTGCGGAACGTCGGCGCCGACTGGTCGATCTGCTGCGACATCTTGTCGTCCGACACGGACTTCTGCCGGGCGAAGAAGCCGTCCAGGTCCTGGTAGTCGACCTCGGTGTAGGCCTTCAGCGCGTTCGTGCCCGCTTTGACCACCGCCTCACGCGAGGCCGCCAGGCCGGCGTTGTCGTCGTTCTCCGCCACCCACCACTGGACACCGAAGATCGCCGCCGCGATCAGCGCGGCCAGTGCCAGCGCCGCGGCGCCGAGCACCAGGATCCGCGAAGAATCCTTCGGCGTCCCGTCGGCCGCAGGCGCCGCTTCGGGCTCCTTCACCGCCACGTCGGCCGGCTCGTCCGAACTCATAGCACTCCAGGGTAGGTAACGGTCATCAAATCCACGTCAGGCCAGGCCGAGCAGCGAACCCAGGCTGGTCAGGCTCACGCCGGGGCTCCCGACGATGCCCGGCACACCCCGGGTGTCCCGCTCCTCGGCCAGCTCCTCCGCCGGCCGGTTGGCGTTCGCGTTGACGTCGCTCGAGGACGGCGCGACCGGCACCCCGCCGTACGGCGCGTTCTGCGCACCCCGCACGTTGATCGGGCTGCCCTTCGGTTCGGCACAGTACGCGTCCTCCTTCGCCGCCTTCGGCGAAGTGTCGGCTCCGGTGCGGTACTGCGAGTACGGCAGGTACCCCTTGGTGCACGCCGGCGGGTTGAAGAGGTTGAGCACCAGGCCGAGGTGGGCGGTGCCGTCGCCGGGCGCCACGCTGCTCGCCGCGCCGGCCAGCGCCGGGTAGGTGACCAGGCCCTGCTCGATGCCGTCGAGCCGCGTCACGGTCAGGTTGGCCGTGGTCAGCAGGTTCGCCGTCAACGCGCCGAGGCCCGGGCCGGACTCACGGAGCACCTGGCTGATCTGCGTCGCCACCTGCGGCGTGATGCCGATGAGCTTGCGCAGGTCGCCGTCGGAGTTCTTCAGGGTGCCGGTGAGCTCGTTGAGGCTCTTGCTGAACGACGCGAAGTTCGCCGCCTCGTCGTTCTGCGTGTCCAGCACCTTGCCGCCCTGGTCGAGCAGCTGGATCGTCTGCGGCAGGTACTCCTGCGCGGTCGTGGTGAAGCTGCGCGCGGTGTCGAGCAGCTTCTGCAGGTCGCCGCCGGTGCCGCGGAAGGCGTCGTAGGACTCGTCGACGACCGTGCGCAGCGAGTCGACCGGGACCGACGCGGCGAGCGTGTCGAGGTCGCCGATCAGCCGCTCGGTGCTGACCGGGGTGGTCGTCTTCGACGCCGGGATGACCGAGCCGGCCGCCAGGTACGGGCCCTTGTCGGCCTTCGGCTTCAGGTCGACGTACTGCTCGCCGACGGCCGACCGGTTGGCGACCACCGCGTCGAGGTCCGACGGCACCTGCGGCGCCGACGGGTCGATGTTCAGGTCGGCTTCGAGCCCGGTCGGGGTCAGCCGCATCTCCCCGACCCGGCCGATGTTGTAGCCGCGGTAGGTGACTTCGGCGTTGGTGAAGATGCCGCCCGACTCGTTGAGCTGCAGCTTCACCGTGTAGCCGCTGTTGCCGAAGACGGTGCCGAGCCCGGCGAACCGGATCAGCGCGTAGACGATCGCGACGATCGAAATGATCGCGAAGGCGACCAACTGGATCTTCGTCCGGCGTACCAGCATCAGCCCGCACCTCCCGGAAGGAGCCCGAAGAGGTTGCCGAGCCCGGGCTGTGATGTCCCCGACTGCTGCCCGGAGCCCGGGATCGGCAGCGGAGGCGGCTGGTTGGCGGGCGTGCCTTCGACGCCACCGGTGAGGCCCGGCAGCGGGATCTGCCCGGCCAGTGCGTTCTGGCGGCTGCTACCCAGGTTCTCGACGACGGTCTTCAGGTTCAGGTCCACCTTCGCGTACAGGTTGAAGTAGTCGCCCTTGACGCCGTTGACGGCCTGGTCGCTGAACGGGAACGTCAGCAGGATCTGCAGGGCCTTCGGCAGGTCGTTGCCCGCCTCGCCGAGCTTCTGCAGCGTCGGGGTCAGCGCCTTCAGGTCGGCGACGAGGTCCTTCTGCGACCGGTTCACCGTGTCGGTGGCGACGCCGGAGAGGTTGTCCAGCGCCTGCAGCATCGTGACCAGCTGGCCCCGCTGCTGCTCCAGCACGCCGAGGCCGGGCCCGAGGTTGTCGACCGCGCCGACCAGCTTGTCCTTCTGGCCGTTCAGGGTCGAGGAGAGCCGGTTGAGCCCGTCGATGGCGCGAGTGATGTTCCGCGACTGCTGGTCGAGGTTCGTGACCAGCTGGTTCGCGTTGTCCAGCAGCGCCTTGATGTCCGGCTCGCGGCCGGACGTGGCGTTGTTGAGCTCCTTGGTGATGGTGTTGAGCTGGTCGACGCCACCGCCGTTGAGCAGCAGCGACAGCGCGCCGAGCAGCTCTTCGACCTCGACGCTGCGGTTCGTCCTGGCCAGCGGGATGGTCGCGTTGTCGGCGAGCTTGCCCTGGGCCTGGTCGTCACCGGGCGAGGCCAGCTCGACGTACTTCTCGCCGAGCAGGCTGGACTGCTTGACGTTGGCGATCGCGTTGGCCGGCAGCTTGATGCCGCCGTTGACCTTCAGCGTCACCAGCGCGTGCCAGCCGTCCTTGGTGAGCCCGACGTTCTCGACGCGGCCGACCGGCACCTCGTCGACCTTCACCCCGGCCTGCGGGGTCAGGTCGAGCACGTCGCGGAACTCGACGTTCACCGTGTACGGGTGGTCGCCGAGGTCGGCGCCGCCGGGCAGCGGCAGGTCGTAGATGCCGTTGAACGCGCAACCGGAGAGCGTCAGCACCGACACGGTGGTGAGCGCCCCGATGCTCAGGAGCTTCTTCACTGGCCACCTCCGTAGAGCTGCCCGGCGATGGGCAGAGGGAGCGGCGGCAGCTGGCCGGCCTGCAGGGCCTGCACGGTCTGCGCCACGGACGGCAGCGGGATCACCTTGTCGACCAGGCCGGCGATGCCCTCGCAGGCGTTGCCGAGCACGTCCGGGATGCCCTTGCTGCCGACCTGCTTGAGCAGCCGGCAGATCATCACCAGCGGCGGCTGGGTCAGCTCGTTGAGGTTCGGCCGGGCGTCGAGCGTGCCCGCCGCGCCGTTGTAGGTGTTGACCAGGTTGCTCAGGCCGACCGGCGCGACGTCGAGGATCTCGGCGAGCGAGCTGCGCTGGTCGACGAGGACCTTCGTGATGCCGGCCAGCTTGTCCACGTTCGACTTGAGCCGGTCGTGGTTCTGGTCGACGAACGCCTGCACCGCGGTGAGCGTCGTCCCCAGCTGCTGGACGGTCGCGGCGAGGTTGTCCTTTTCCGACGCCAGGTAGCCGCTGACGTCGGCGAGCTGGCTCTCGAAGCTGCGGACCGACTTGTCGCTGTCGGCCAGCGTCTGCGAGAACTTGCCGAGGTTCTCGACGGTGGAGAACAGGTCGTCCTTGTTGCCCGACAGGGTCCCGGCGGCCTGGCCGAGCTTGGTGATCGTGTCGTGCAGGGCCTGGCCGTTGCCGTCGACGTTGGCCGCCGCGGTGGTCAGCAGGTTCGACAGCGAGCCATTCTTGTTGGCGCCGTTCGGGCCGAGGGTCTCGCTGACCCGGGCCAGGCTGGACGCCAGCTGGTCGACCTCCAGGGGCACCTCGGTGCGGTCGAGGCCGATGACCGCGCCGTCGGAGATCCGCGGGCCGCCGGTGTAGGCCGGGGCGAGCTGGACGTAGCGGTCCGACACCAGCGACGGCGCCACGATGAGCGCCTTGGCGTCGGCCGGGACGGCGACCGAGCGGTCGTACTCGAACTCGACCTTCACCTGGTTGCCCATGGGCTGGATCTTGGTGACCGTGCCCATGTCGACGCCGAGCATCCGCACGCTGTTGCCCTCGTACAGGCCGACGGCGCCGGCGAAGTACGCGGTCAGGTGGTTGCGGCCGGCGTCCTTGAGGGTCCACCAGATGCCGCCGGCGACGACGAGCGCGAGGACGATCGCGATGGTGAAGCCCCGGGTCAGGGCCATTCCGAAGCGGGTGTCACTCATTTCGTGTAGCACCCCTCTTCGTTGATCGGGCCGAACGACGGCAGCACCAGGCCGCAGATGTAGTTGTCGAACCAGCGGCCGTTGCCGATGGTGTTCGTGAAGACGCGGATGAACGGCGCGAACTTCGCGATGCCCTGGGCGAGCGAGTCCTGGTTGCGCTGCAGCATCGAAGTCAGCTGGTCCAGCGACGTGAGCACCGGGTCGAGCTGCTTGCCGTTGTCGTCGATCAGGCCCTGCAGCTGCGTCGCCAGCTCGCGGGAGCCGTTCAGCAGCGACGTGATCGCGTCTTCGCGCTTCGAGAGCTCGGCGAGCAGCTGGTTGCCGTCGTCGAGCAGCTTCTGCACCTCGGCGTCGCGGTCGACCAGGGTCTGCGACACCTCGCGGGTGTTGGCCAGCAGGTTCGACAGCTGCGTGTCGCGCGAGGCGATCGTGTCCGACAGCTTCGACAGCCCGGACAGCGCGCCCTTCACGTCTTCCGGTGTGTTGGCGAAGGTCTGCGAGATGGTGTCGAAGCTCTGCGCCAGCTGCTTGGTGTCGATGTTGTCGACGGTCTGCGACAGCCCGCGGAACGCGTCGAGCACGTCGTAGGGGGCCATCGTCCGGTCGCGCGGGATCGCCTTGTCCGGGCTCAGCGAGCCCTCGCCCTGCGGGTCCAGGGAGAGGTACTTCTGGCCCAGCAGCGTCTTGATCTTGATCGCGGCGCTGGTCCGGTCGCCCAGCCAGGCGTCCTTGACCTTGAACGACACCTTGACCGACGCGCCGTCGAGCTGGATGTCGCTGACCTTGCCGACCTTGACGCCGGCGACCCGGACGTCGTTGTCCTTCTGCAGCCCGGAAGCCTCGCTGAACTCGGCGGTGTAGGTCGTGCCGCCGCCGATCACCGGCAGGTCGTCGGAGTTGAGCGCGGCGATGAAACCGAGGGCCAGCACGGCGATGCCGACCAGCGCGATCGGGACGGGGTTGCGCTTCTGGAAGGACTTCATCCCTTGCACCTCTCGCGGTTGAGAGGCACCAGCGGGATCGGCACTTCGGGGATCAAGGGGGGCAAGCTGACGCTCCCGGAGAACTCGCAGGCGTAGAAGTTGAACCAGGAGCCGTAGTCCGCGGTGCGGGTCAGCGTGCTCACCTTGGTCGGCAGGAACTGGATGAAGTGCTCCAGCTCCGGCTCGTTCTTGTTCAGCTGGTCCGTGAGGTTCCCGAGGGCGCTGATGTCGTTCTTCAGCGGCTCCCGGACGTCACCCAGCAGGCCGGACGTCGTCTCGGCCAGGGTGCCGAGGCTCTCGATCGCGTCGCCGATCGGCTTGCGGTCCGCGGCCAGCCCGGACACCAGCTGCTGCAGCTTGACGATCAGGTCGTTGAGCTGCGGGGTGTGCGCGTTGACCGTGTCGAGCACCGAGTTGAGGTTGTCGATGACCTGGCCGATCACCTGGTCCTTGTCGGCGATCGTGGTGGCCAGCGACGCCGTGTGCGACAGCAGGCTCTCGACGGTGCCGCCCTCGCCCTGCAGGACCTGGATGACCTCGTAGGACAGCTTGTTGACGTCGTCCGGGTTGAGCGCGGTGAACAGCGGCTTGAAGCCGTTGAACAGCTCGGTCAGGTCCAGCGCCGGCGTGGTGTGGTCCAGCGGGATGGTCCCGCCGGGCTGCAGGGTCTTCCCGGCGCTGTCGTCGCCTTCGCCGAGCGAGACGTAGCGCTGGCCGACCAGGTTGCGGAACTTGATCTGCGCGGTCACCCCGGCCGGCAGCGTGCGCCCGGCGTCGACCTCGAACTCGACCTCGGCCTGGCGCTTGTCGACGATCTTGACGTCCTTGACCTGCCCGACGCGGACGCCGGCGATGCGGACGTCGTCGTTGGGCAGCAGCAGCGTCGCGTCGGTGAAGCGCGCCTTGTAGGCCTTGGTGCTGGTGGTGTTGATGTTGGCGATGCTGATGCCGAGGATCGTCGTGAACAGCACGGTGACGACCACGAAGACGCCGAGCTTGATCAGCGGTGCGAGCAGGCCCCTCACTTCACCGTCACCTCCGCCCCGCGGTAGAGCGGTCCGACGAGCAGCGAGCTCCAGCCCGGGACGTCGGCCGCGTTCATGCCCAGCTGCGGGCCGAGGAGGTCGGCCAGGAAACCCTGCTCGGCGGGCGAGTACGCCAGGTCGCCACCGCTACCGTTGCCACCGGCCGCGTCCTGCTTGAACTTGGCCGGGTTGAGGCCCTCACCGACGGTCTTCGGCGCGGCCTGGTGCTTGGTGCCGTCCTGGAACGCGCCGTCCGGCGGCTCGGACGGGAACGGCTTGGGGATGTCCTTCATGTCGTAGCACCGCGGGCCGCGCTTGTCCTCGAACCGCGGCTCCTCCTTGCCCGCTTGGTACGGCGCGCGCGGCACGATGATCTCGATCGTCGCGTGCAGGCCGGGCTTGTCGGTGCCCTTGCCGAGGGCCTGGTCGATCAGCGGCACGTTGTCGGCCATCTGGGAGATCACGCAGGGGTACTCCGGCGCGTACTTCGCCAGCAGTTCGGCGGTGGGCCGGGCCGTGCTGGCGAGGGAGATGATGTTGTCCTTGTTGTTCTGCAGGAACGTCTGCAGGTCCACCGAAGCCTGGGTCAGGCTGCCGTAGAGGTTCGACAGGTTCTGCTGCTCGTCGACCACGGTGCGGGTCGTCGTGCTCAGGTTGTCGAGGCTCTGCACCAGGTCGGGCGCGGCGTCCTTGAGGTGGTCGGAGAACTCCGCGAGCGCCTTGAGGTTGTGCTGCAGCTCCGGCTCGTGCGGGTTCAGCTCGCCGATGTAGGTGCCCAGCTGCGTCAGCGTGTCGCCGAGCTGGTCGCCGCGGCCCTGCAGGGCGGTCGAGATCGCGGTGAGCGTCGCCGACAGCTTCTGCGGCTGCACCGCCTGCAGCACCGGCATCAGGTGCTCGAACGCCTGGTCCAGCTCGATCGCGCTGGACGTGCGGTCCTGCGGGATGACGTCGCCGCTGGCGATCGTCTTCGCCGACGGGTCCTTCGGGATCTCCAGCGAGACGAACCGCTCGCCGAAGAGCGTCTTCGGCAGGAACCGCGCCGAGACGTTCGCCGGGATCAGCTTCGCCGACTCCGGGCTGAGCGCGAGGGTCAGCTCCGCGCCGTGGTCGGTCGCGACGATGTCCTGCACCGAGCCGACGATCAGCCCGCGCACCTTGACGTCGGACTGCTTGATCAGCTGGTTGCCGATCTTGTCGGCCTGCAGCTTGACCGTGACGACGGGCGTGAAGGCCTTGTCGTACATCGCGATGGACAGGGCCACCCCGCCGACCATCACGGCGATGAGCGCCAGGCCCAGCAGCCTGCGTCGGAGCGTCCTCATCCCGCGATCCTTACCGTGACGTCGGTTCCCCAGATGGCGAAACCGATGAAGAAGTTCATGATCGACACCGTGACGATGGAGAGGCGCACGGCCTTGCCGACCGCGACGCCGACGCCGGCCGGGCCGCCGGTCGCCCGGTACCCGAAGTAGCAGTGCGACAGGATGATCAAGACGCTGAACAGCAGCACCTTGATGAACGAATAGAGCACGTCCTGCGGTGGCAAGAACAGGTCGAAGTAGTGGTCGTAGGTGCCGGCCGACTGGTTGTAGATGTAGATCACGACCAGTCTCGACGCGAGGTACGAGCTCAGCAGGCCGATGATGTAGAGCGGGATGACCGCGACGAACCCGGCGATGATCCGCGTCGTCACCAGGTACGGCAGGCTCGGCACGCCCATGACTTCCAGCGCGTCGATCTCCTCGGAGATCCGCATCGCGCCCAGCTGCGCGGTGAACCCGGCGCCGACCGTGGCGCTCAGGGCGAGGCCGGCGACCAGCGGCGCGATCTCGCGGGTGTTGAAGAACGCCGTCAGGAAGCCGGTGAAGGCCGACGTCCCGATCGAGTTCAGCGCCGAGTAGCCCTGGAGGCCGACGAGGACACCGGTGAACAGCGTCAGGCCGACCATCACGCCGACCGTGCCGCCGATGACCGCGAGCGAGCCGGACCCGAAGCTCACCTCGGCCAGCAGCCGGAGGACTTCCTTCGTGTAGCGGCGCAGCGTCCGCGGCGTCCACAGCAACGCCCGGCCGTAGAACGACATCTGGTCACCCAAGGTGTCCAGTGTCTGAAGAGGACGGTTGGCGACGCGCTTGGCGCCCTGGAGGAACGTCATGGCGCTAGTCCAGCTTTCCGGGCACGATCTGCAGGTAGATCAGGGTGATCACGAAGTTCACGACGAACAGCATGAGGAACGTGATGACCACCGACTGGTTCACCGCGTCCCCGACGCCCTTCGGGCCGCCGGAGGGGTTGAGACCCCGGTAGGACGCGACGACGGCGGCGATGAACCCGAAGATCAGCGCCTTGAGCTCGCCGACCCAGAGGTCGGGCAGCTGCGCGAGGGCGGAGAAGCTCGCCAGGTACGCACCCGGCGTCCCGCCCTGCAGCACGACGTTGAAGAAGTAGCCGCCCAGCACGCCGATGACGCTGACCATGCCGTTGAGCAGCAGCGCGACCAGCATCATCGCGAGGGTGCGCGGCACGATCAGCCGCTGCACCGCGGAGACGCCGAGCACCTCCATCGCGGCGATCTCCTCGCGGATGGTGCGCGCTCCGATGTCGGCGCAGACGGCCGAGCCGCCCGCGCCCGCCACCAGCAGCGCGGTGACCAGTGGACTGGCCTGCTGCACGGTGGCGAGCACGGAGCCCGCGCCGGTGTAGGACTGCGCGCCCAGCTGGCGGGCGAGCGAACCGAACTGCAGCGAGATGACCGCGCCGAACGGGATCGCCACGAGGGCCGTCGGCAGGATGGTCACGCTCGCGATGAACCACGACTGCTGGATGAACTCCCGCAGCTGGAACGGGCGCTGGAACAGGCCGCGGATGATGTCCAGGCCGAGAGCGAACAGGTTCCCGGTCTCGCGGAGCATGCCGATCCCGGGGATCTTCGCCTGTGTTGCGGGAGAGCTCACCGGCCACCTGGCCCGTTGTTCGGTGGCGGCGGCATGCGCCGTGCGCCCGGTCTGGGCGGCTGGCCGCCGGGGATGCGCGCGACCTGGTCGGCGGGCAGCTCACCGTGGTGCTGGTTCGGGACGCCGTCACCCTGCCGGGCACCGGCCGGGACCTGCTGCTGTTGCTGCTGGGCCTGCGCGACGCGCCGCGGGCTGACGCCGTAGTGGCGCTGCTCCTCCGGCGAGAGGGAGGCGATGATGCTCTCCTGCGCGGCCGGCGGCAGCCGGTGCATGACCTCCATGACGCGGTCCTTGCGGCGGACGGCGCCCATCCGGGTCGGCACGCCCGGCGTCGTCTGCATCTGCGGGGGCACCCCGGAGACGTCCTCGACGCCGCCCGCGTGGTGACCGGCGTCGAACATCGCCTGCTCGGCGGCCATCTGGGCGGAGTCCTTCTCCTCGGACATGCCGATCGGGCCCTGCATCTTGCCGTTGAGGAACTGCTTGACGACCGGCTCTTCGCTGGTCAGCAGCACCTCGCGCGGGCCGAACATGACCAGTTCCTTGCGGAAGAGCATGCCCAGGTTGTCCGGCACCGTGCGCGCCAGGTTGATGTTGTGCGTGACGATCAGGAACGTCGCGTCGATCTGCGCGTTGACGTCGAGGAACAGCTGCGAGATGTAGGTGGTGCGGACCGGGTCGAGGCCCGAGTCCGGCTCGTCGACCAGGATGATCTCCGGGTCCAGCACGAGGGCGCGGGCGAGGCCGGCGCGCTTGCGCATACCGCCGGAGATTTCGCCGGGCAGTTTCTTGTCGGCGCCGTTCAGACCGGTCATGTCGAGCTTTTCGAGGACGATCCGGCGGATTTCCGTCTCGGACTTCTTCGTGTGCTCGCGCAGCGGGAAGGCGACGTTGTCGTAGAGGTTCATCGAGCCGAACAGCGCGCCGTCCTGGAAGAGGACGCCGAAGAGCTTCCGGATCTCGTACAGCTTGTGCTCGGAGCAGGTGACGATGTCCACCCCGTTGATCACGCAGCGGCCGCGGTCCGGCTTGAGCAGCCCGATCATCGACTTGAGGAACACCGACTTGCCGGTTCCCGACGGACCGAGCATCGCCGACACTTCGCCCGGGGGCAGTGTCAACGTGACGTCCCGCCAGATGGCCTGCTTACCGAAGGACTTGGTCAGACCTTCGATGACCACCTCGGCACCCATCGCACCTCCAGGAGCTGTTCCGCGTCATTGCGCCCGCTGCCACACCCTTGCCACCCCACGTCGGCGGCGGGTGCGGGCTGTGGGCCCCATGAACCCGCGTCAACCAGGTGCAACGAGCTGAGTGCGAACAGGTTACTCACCAGTTTTCTTTTCTGGCCAGACCCGGATCCATCGTCACCCCGCCGTGATCGGCAATGGGAGGCACGGTAGTCCATTCGGGGCAACGACGCAGATCTCCGAAGCCCCGGTCCCACGATTTAGGGACCCGGGGCCAATCGGACACGGCTCCTAGGGGATCACCGTGAAAGCGGCGAGGACCAGCAGGAACAGCACTGGTGCGAGCACGGCCGCCAGGGAGAGCGTCAGGAGGGGCTTGCGGGCGGACAGCTGCTGCGCGAGGAGCTCGACGTGCTCGGGGTCGGTCATGGTCGTCAGATCGCTCCGAAGCGCGTCCGTGCAACACGGAAGGGGCGGGCATCCGAGTGGATGCCCGCCCCTTCTCGAGGTGGTACTAGGCGCTCACGCGCCCGGAATCACTTGATGGAGATCTTGGCGCCCGCGGCCTCGAGCTTCTCCTTGGCGGCCTCGGCGGCCTCCTTGTCGACCTTCTCCAGGAGGGCCTTGGGAGCGGCCTCGACCAGCTCCTTGGCCTCCTTCAGGCCCAGACCGGAGACGACCTCACGGACGACCTTGATGACCTGGATCTTCTTGTCGCCGGCGCCCTCGAGGATGACGTCGAACTCGTCCTGCTCCTCGGCGACCGGGGCAGCGGCACCGGCGGGGCCGGCGGCGGCCACGGCGACCGGGGCGGCGGCGGTGACGTCGAAGACCTCTTCGAACTCCTTCACGAACTCGGACAGCTCGAGGAGGGTCAGCTCCTTGAAGGCGTCGATCAGCTCGGCGGTGCTCAGCTTCGCCATGATGGCTTCCTCTCAGAAAAACGAACTAGACGTTCGGGGTGGGGGGTGGTTCAGCTCTCGGCGGGTGCTTCGGCTGCTTCGGTACCGGCGGCGTTGCGCTGCTTCTCCTCCAGCGCGGCAGCCAGGCGGGCGACCTGGGACGCCGGCGCCTGGAACAGCGCGGCGGCCTGGGAAAGCTTCGCCTTGAACGCGCCCGCCGCCTTGGCGAGCAGGACCTCACGGCTGTCGAGATCGGCGATCCGGTTGATCTCGTCCACGGACAGCGCTTTGCCGTCCATGTAGCCGCCCTTGATCACAAGCGCGTTGTTGTCCTTCGCGAAGTCGCGAAGCGCCTTGGCGGCGTCGACCGCTTCACCCTCGACGAAGGCGATGGCGGTGGCGCCGACGAACAGGTTCTCGAGACCCTTGACGCCGGCGTCCTCAGCGGCACGCTTGACGAGGGTGTTCTTCGCGACCCGGTACTTGGCACTGGTGCCGAGAGCGCGGCGCAGCTGGGACAGCTGGGACACGGAGAGGCCGGTGTACTGGGTAACGACGGTGGCCGAGCTGGTGCGGAAGCTCTCCGCGATCTCGGCGACGGCCGCCACCTTGTCGGGCTTCGCCATGGTCGCCTCCTCTCTTGGCTAGTGTTTCCACTGGCGCCGAGGGGCCCCCGATACGACGAAACGCCCTCGCGCAAGCAGGCGCGGGGCGTCATACGGCACACAGGATGCCGAGCCTCGTTCCTCCTGCGCGGGCCGCCCGACGAGTTGCGGGACCTTCGTTCCCCGTGCGAACGGGGAAAACCAGCGGTCTTCGGTAGAACTGCCGTGAACTATACCCGGCTGGTTCCGGAGGCTTCACCGGACCCCCGCCCTGACCTGCGTTTAGGGCGGCTGGGGGTTCCGCGGAAGGCCCGGGAGGGCATCATGGTCACGTGGCGGAGCAGCGCGATGACGGAAAGCCGGGCTCGGAAATCGAACCGGCGGGCTCGAACCCGCCCGCCCCCACCGCCGGCGGGGGTTCGCCGGTACCCGCGCAGCCGCCCTCCGGCGAGGGCGCGCAGCCGCCGATGGATCAGGCGCAGCTGGAGCAGTTCCGCCAGTTCCAGCAGTTCCAGGACTACTTGCGATTCACCCAGTCCCAGCAGGGCAACCAGCCGGCTCCCCCGCCGGGCGGCGGAGTGGTGCAGGCCCCGCCGTCGCAGCCGGCTGCCCGGCAGTCCGGTGAGCCACCGGCCATCCCCCCGGGGTACCAACTGGTCCCCACCGAACGCCGCCGGGCGCCGAAGTGGCTGAGCTGGATCGGCAAGAAGGTCATCGCCTGGGCGCTGGCGATCGTGATCCTCGGCCTGGCCGGAACGTGGCTTTACAACCACTTCTTCCCGAACGACGAGGGCAAGACGTCGGCCCAGCTCGCCCAGGAGGGCGGCGGGACCTATCACACCAACCGCATCCTCTCGACCAGTCCGTACGAGGCGGTCCGCGAGGTCTACGACGCCGTCGCGCAGAACCTCGTGCCGCAGGCTTGCGGGCGGATGGACGAGCCGATCCAGCAGAAGTTCGCCCAGGACCTGGGTTACGCCGACTGCCAGGTCGCGGTGCACGAGCTGAACCGCAAGGTCACCAGCAAGAACGACTACGCCGAGTCGATGCCGTCGTACGTGTCGGAGCCCCTCCCCGGCGACCGGTTCACGATCAGCTCGTGCCGGTTCGGCATCAAGGGCGGTCCCGCCCTCGGCGCGTTCACCGTGCAGAAGGTCGACAAGAGCCAGTGGCTCATCGTCGCGCACACCAACGAGCCCACGCCGTGCCCGGTGGCGCCGCCGACCAGCTGACTCAGCGGGGGTGCGGGGCGGTCAAGAACGTCACCAGCGCCTCCGAGAACGCCGGGGACATCACCGCCGTCATGTGGTCGCCCGGGATGCGGACCAGGCGGGCCCCCGCGATCGCCGCCGCCAGGCGCTCCGGCTCGGCCGCCAGCAGGTCCTGGTCGCCGGCCAGCACCAGCGTCGGGACGCCGATCGATGACAGCTCCACGTGTCCCTCCTGCGAAGCCAGCGCCACCGCCGCCAAGGCCTGGCGATCCCCGCCCACCGCGTCGGCCAGCAGGCGGAACGGGACCCCGGAAGGCGGCACCGTCGAAGGATCCTCGGCCAGCAAAGCCGAAGCGATCTCCGCGGGCTTCACCACGCGCAGGTCGACGCCGCCGAAGTCGACGATGCCCGAACCCACGCCGCCCGTGGCCAGGCAGCGGATTCGCTTGTCCGCCGCCGTGGCCGCCAGTGCGATGATCGCGCCCATCGAGTAGCCGACCAGGGACACCTCGTCCAGGCCCAGCTCGTCCAGCAGCGCCGAGACGTCGCGGGCCATGCTGTCGCCCGTGTAGCGGCGCTCGTCGTGGGGCTTCTCCGAACGGCCGTGGCCGCGGGCGTCCAGCGAGATCACCGTCAGGCCGGCGGATCGCAACGCGGCCACCACGCCGGTCGAGATCCAGTTCGCGTTCGTGTCGGCCGCGAAGCCGTGCTGCAGTACCACCGGGCGGTGGGCGGCGTCGCCCTCCCACACGGTGTAGTTCAACCGGAGGCCGTCGAACGACGCGAAAGTCGGCATGACCTCCATGAGACACGAAGAAAGGGCGCCCCCGCAGCAAGCGGGAGCGCCCTTTCCGGTGATGTCCGACTCAGGCGTTCGCGTCCTCGGAAAGGAGGTTGCGGGTGCGCAGCGGGTCGACCGGGATGCCCGGGCCCATCGTCGTGGTGAAGGTGACCTTCTTCAGGTAACGGCCCTTCGCCGACGACGGCTTGGCGCGGAGGATCTCGTCCAGCGCCGCCGCGTAGTTCTCGACCAGCTTCTCCGTGTCGAAGGAAGCCTTGCCGATCACCAGGTGCAGGTTGGCCTGCTTGTCGACGCGGAAGTTGATCTTGCCGCCCTTGATGTCCTTCACGGCCTTCTCGACCGCGGGGGTCACCGTGCCGGTCTTCGGGTTCGGCATCAGGCCACGCGGGCCGAGGATGCGGGCGATGCGGCCCACCTTGGCCATCTGGTCCGGCGTCGCGATCGCGGCGTCGAAGTCGAGCCAGCCACCCTGGATGCGCTCGATCAGCTCGTCGGTGCCGACCGCGTCCGCGCCGGCGGCCTCGGCCTCGGCGGCCTTGTCGCCGACGGCGAAGACGATGACGCGGGCGGTCTTACCGGTGCCGTGCGGCAGGTTCACGGTGCCGCGGACCATCTGGTCGGCCTTGCGGGGGTCCACACCGAGACGCATCGCGACCTCGACGGTCGCGTCCATCTTGGTCTTGGAGGTCTCCTTCGCCAGCTGCGCGGCCTCGACCGGCGCGTACAGCCGCGCCTTGTCGATGAGCTCCGCAGCCTGGCGGTAAGCCTTGCTGTGCTTGGTCATGCTTCTGTCCTTAAGTCAAAAGTGGATCAGTGTGGTCGGAGCCAGCACTGGCTCTCCCACGAACAACTCGCCGCCTCGACGGGTCGAGGCCGGCGACTCAGACGACCGTGATGCCCATCGAGCGGGCGGTGCCGGCGATGATCTTCGCGGCCTGGTCGATGTCGTGCGCGTTGAGGTCGGACTCCTTGGTCTTGGCGATCTCGCGGACCTGGTCCCAGGTGACCTTGGCGACCTTGGTCTTGTGCGGCTCGCCCGAGCCCTTCTCGACACCAGCGGCCTTGAGCAGCAGGCGCGCGGCC
The DNA here is from genome assembly GCF_040629235.1 of Amycolatopsis sp. NPDC005961. Lineage (NCBI taxonomy): Bacteria > Bacillati > Actinomycetota > Actinomycetes > Pseudonocardiales > Pseudonocardiaceae > Amycolatopsis > Amycolatopsis sp. NPDC005961. The sequence goes on from NZ_JBEXVF010000011.1 coordinate 59,148, forward strand.
GGCGGCGTCTTCAGCTTGAAGTCGAACGACCGGTCCTCGTACACGGAGATCTCGACCGGGACGACGTCCCCACGCTGCGACTCGGTCGCGGCGTTGTAGGCCTTGCAGAACTCCATGATGTTGACGCCGTGCTGACCCAGAGCCGGGCCGACCGGCGGTGCGGGGTTGGCCGCACCCGCCTTGATCTGCAGCTTGATGATCGCCGCAAGCTTCTTCTTCTTGGGTGGCATTTCTTTTCCTGTCCTGTACTACGTTCCCCGCGTACCTGCCGTGGACGTGGGGACTGCGGCCGCGCGGCGGCCGTCAGATCTTGGAGACCTGGTTGAACGACAGCTCGACCGGGGTCTCCCGGCCGAAGATCGACACCAGGACCTTCAGCTTCTGCCCGTCGACGTTGACCTCGGAGATCGTCGCCGGCAGCGTCGCGAACGGGCCGTCCATGACCGTGACCGACTCGCCGATCTCGAAGTCCACCTCGACGGCCGGGCCACCGAGCGGGGCCGCGGTCGTGGCGGAATCGCCCTTGCCGGACTTCGCCGGGGCTTCGCTCTCGACCTTCGGGGCGAGGAACTTCAGGACCTCGTCCACGGTCAGCGGCGACGGCCGCGAGGTGGCGCCGACGAACCCGGTGACGCCCGGCGTGTTGCGCACCGCGCTCCACGAGGCGTCGTTCAGGTCCATCCTGACCAGGATGTAGCCGGGCAGCACCTTGCGCTGCACCTGCTTGCGCTGGCCGTTCTTGATCTCGGTGACCTCTTCGGTCGGGACCTCGATCTGGAAGATGTAGTCCTCGACGTCCAGGGTCGTGGTCCGGGTCTCGAGGTTGGTCTTCACCTTGTTCTCGTACCCGGCGTACGAGTGCACGACGTACCACTCGCCGGGCGCGGCGACCAGCTCGGCGCGCAGCTTGGCGACCGGGTCCTCGTCGTCCGCCTCGGGCTCGGCCTCTTCGCCGGCCGCGGCCTCGGCCACGTCGTCGCCGGACTCGTCAACTGCAGCGGCTTCGTCGACCTCGTCGGACACCTCGACGGGCTCGAGGTGCTCGGACTCCTCGTCACCGAGTGCCGCGTGCACCTGCTCGTCGGAAAGCTCGGTCAGGTCATGACCGGCTGATGTGCCGTTGTCGGAGGTCACGTTCCGTCCTCTCAGTTGATCATTGCCGGGGTCAGGCCGGGACCTGAGCCCCTATCGGCGCGCGCCGAGGCGCGTCAGCCGAAGATCTTGCCGATGCCCCACTTGAATGCCAGATCGAGCACGCTGACGAGGGCCACCATGAACACCACGAAGGCCAGCACGACCGCGGTGTAGGTGACCATCTGCTTGCGGTTCGGCCAGATGACCTTGCGCAGCTCCGCCCACACCTCGCGGATGAAGCGGACCAACCGCGCGAACACCGATGCCTTCTTCGGCTTCTGGTCCCGCTTCGGGGTCGGAGCGCCCTTCGCGTCGGGGGCGGACTTCTCCCCCGACTTCCCGGCCGGCCGGGACTTGTCGTCCGCACGTGCCGCGGACTTGCCCGCCGGACGAGCGGTCGCACGGCGCTCACGCCGGGCAGCGGCTGTGACGGGACGGGACGGGCTCTCGGGCTTCCGCCCGTTACCGTCCTGCTCCTGCTCGCCGCCGCTGGCGTCGCTGTCGCTCACGACCACTCCTCTGCTCCACCAGTTCCGTTACGCAGGGGTGACAGGACTTGAACCTGCAACCTGCGGTTTTGGAGACCGCTGCTCTGCCAATTGAGCTACACCCCTGTGAGGCCCCGATCGCTCGGAGCCCCGGAGGACGCATTCCAGCATCCCCACCATCCAGGCGGGGATGACCGTAGTGCGTTCCAAGTCCCGAAGTCTACGGCAAGCCTCGCGAGAGCCCGCAACCGCGCCCCCCGATCGACCGCCGTACCCCGGCCGGCCGGCGGAAAACTCCCCGCCGACCACCTGATCATGCCAGGATGTCCGCCATGACGAGCACCCCGGACCCCCGAAGAGCGGGCCCGCCGGCCGCGTCCGTCGTGGCCCGGTGAGCGGGATGCGGCTCGGGCTGGCGCTCCCCCAGTACGGCACGCTTGCCGACCCAGCGGCCGTCGCGCGCTTCGCCATCGCTGCCGAGGAACTCGGCTTCGGCTCGCTGTGGGTCGGCGACCGGATCCTGACGCCGCACGAACCGTCCGACCTGTACCCGGGTGGCGGAACGCCGGAGCACCCGTACCCCCGGGAGTTCGAGACCTTCGCGGACCCGTTCACGACGCTGGCCACCGCGGCCGCCGTCACGCGGACCGCTCGCCTGGGGATGAGCGCGCTGACCGGGCCCGTTTATTCCCCGGTGCTGCTCGCCCGGGCCCTGACCTCGCTCGACCTGGCCAGCGGCGGCCGGCTGGACGTCGGACTGGGGCTCGGCTGGCTGCGCGAGGAGTACTTCGCGACCGGCGTCCCGTGGGAGGGCCGCGGCCGGCGGCTCGAGGCGGTGCTCGACGCGCTCGACGCGATCTGGACCGGCGACCCGGTCGCGCACGACGGCCCGCAGTGGCGGATCGCGCCGTCGACGGTCGGCCTGCGCCCGGCGCAGGACCCGCGGCCACCGGTGCTGCTCGGCGGGTTTTCGCCGCCGGCACTGGCCCGGATCGGGCGACGGGCCGACGGCTGGCTGGCCGGCTGGATGCCGCGGCAGTACCTGCACGGCCTCTGGTCGGTCGCCGTCGAGGCGGCGGAGAAGGCCGGCCGGGACCCCGGCACCCTGCGGCGGGTTCTGCGGATCAACCCGCGCGCGGGTACCGGGGTCGAGTCGGTCGCGGACGTCCCGCCGTGCCTGGACGTGGCCCGCGCGGAGGGCATCACCGAGGTGCTGGTCGACCTGCACTACGTCGCGAAGGACGTCGACCACGCCCTGGAACTGGCCGGCGAGCTGACCGCCTGAGCGCTCAGCTCTCGCTGTCGGCGAGGGTCGCGAGCGCCTGGGCCTTCGCCGCGTACTTCCAATTCGCGAGGTCGCGGATGGTCTTGATCTTCAGCTCGGCGAGCAGTTCGTCGTGCTTCGGCGTGAGCCCTTCGAGCGCGGACGGCGGCGCTTCCAGCAGCTCGTTGATGGTCTTGCCCTCGTAGGCCTTGTCGACGAGCTTGTTCAAGTTCAGGCTCACTGCGGTTCCTGCCTTTCCCGGAGACGTCATCGAACGCGCCCACCCTCGCCGCCATCGACGGTCCGCGCAACAGTCAATCCCTCGTTCAGGTTTTCCCTAGTCACCCAGATCGACGCCGCCGGAAACGGTCCCCGTTCGGTAGAAACGAAGGTGTGGCTAAGAACAGCGGGGGCGGCTGCCTCGTCGTGGTGGTCGTGGTGGGGCTCTTGGCTTTCGGGTACTACAAGTGGGATCACGGCTCGTCGTCCGCGCCGCCCGCGGGTGCGGCGACCGGGGACGGCACCGGCCGGTACGTCGCTCTGGGTGACTCCTATACGGCTTCGCCACGGACCGGGAAGAACGTCGGGACTCCGCCTGGGTGCGATCGGTCCGATGACAACTACCCACGGCTCGTCTCGGCGGATCTGAAGCCGGCCGAGTTCGACGATGTCAGCTGCAGTGGGGCGACGACCGCGAACTTGACCGCCGCTCAGAAGACGGGGAACGGTTCCAACCCGCCTCAGCTCGATGCCGTGACTTCGAAGACGACGCTCGTGACTCTGGGTATCGGCGGTAATGACATCGGGTTCCTGTCATTGGCGTCGTCCTGCGCTACCGCGCATCGGTCGTCGTCGCCTTGCAAGGACAAGTTGACCGCCGGTGGGCATGATCAGCTCGCTGATCGGATCGATGCCACCGCGCCGAAGGTCGCCGCCGTGCTGGAGCGGATTCACAAGCAGGCTCCGAAGGCGAAGGTCGTGGTCGTCGGGTATCCCTCTGTGCTTCCCGATGGGGATGGGTGCTGGCCGGTGCTTCCGATCGGGGCCGGCGATGTCGATTACTTCCGTGGGGCGCTCGGGAAGTTGAACAAGATGCTCGAGGATCAGGCTGATGCCCACAAGGCGGGGTACGCCGATACCGCGACGCCGGGGAAGGGGCACGACGTCTGTACCGCGTCGGACACGCGGTGGGTGGAGGGGGTTATTCCCACTCTGCACGGGACTGCGCTGCATCCCAATGCTCGGGGGGAGCAGGGGATGGCTGATGCTGTTCTGGGGGTTCTCAAGCTGTTCTGACGGTGTTCTGACGGTGTGCTCCGGCACCCCGAAGCCCGATGGTGACTACGGCCGGCGCGACCGCGTCAAGGCGGGAAAGATGCCTTGACCCGGTGGCGGCGGCCGTGTTCTGGCTTCGGATCGGGGTGCCTGGGGGCGGTCTGGGTGCTCTTTGCCCTGCTTCTCGTGCCGTCCTGCGTTTACACGCGGACCAGTGCTTGGGGCTTGCCCAGGACCGTCTTGCCCTCGTGCTTGACCACCAGGTCCACTCGGGCGATGCCCTCGTCGTTCACGTTGGCCACCTTGCCGGTGATCTCCAGCAGGGCGCCTTCCTTCGTGTTCGGTACCGGCACCGGGCGGGTGAAACGGGCGCTGAAGTCCACCAGGCGGCCTGGGTCGCCCAGCCAGTCCGTCACCACTCGGCCCGCCACCGCCATCGTCAGCATTCCGTGGGCGATCACGTCCGGGAGGCCGACTTCCTTCGCGAACGGCTCGTTCCAGTGGATCGGGTTGAAGTCCAGGGCCGCCCCCGCGTAGCGGACCAGCTGGTCGCGGGTGATCCTGACCTCCAGGGGGGCCAGCTCGTCTCCGACGTTCACGCGCTCTCCCCTCGCACCACGAGCTGCGCGCGCGTTGTGGCGATGTGTGCTCCGTCGCCGTCCGTGATCTCGGCGCGCAGGTTGATGAAGTCGTTGCCGGCCCTGGCCATGATCCGGTCGATGTGCGTCGTCAGCAGGAGCTCGTCGCCGGCGTGTGCCGGGCGGCTGTACGTGAACTGCTGGTCTCCGTGGACCATGCGGGAGTAGTCGAGGCCCAGCTCCGGGTCGGAGACGATCGAGTTGATCGAGGCCAGGTTGATGATCGTGAGGAACGTCGGGGGCGCGATCACGTCCGGGTAGCCGGCCGCCTTCGCCGCCTCCGGGTCCCGGTAGACCGGGTTCTGGTCGCCGATCGCGTCGGCGAACTCGCGGATCTTCTCCCGGCTCACTTCGTAGCTGGTCTGCGGCGGGTACACCCGCCCGGTGAACGACTCGTCCAAGGGCACCCGGAGAGGCTACCAACAGCAGAAGAGCCGCCCCGGTGGTCCGGGGCGGCTCTTCGAAGCTGGTGCGAACGCGCTACGCGGTCAGCGAGTTTCCTTGTGCGTCCGGTGCGTACCGCAGTTCGGGCAGAACTTCTTCATCTCCAGGCGATCCGGGTTGTTGCGCCGGTTCTTCTTGGTGATGTAGTTGCGGTGCTTGCACTCTTCGCACGCCAGCGTGATCTTGGGTCGCACGTCGGTGGCAGCCACAGCGTTTCCTTCTCTCTCAGGTCCCGGGGGCCAGCCCCAGTCGTTACCGCGTAGCGGTGGCCGGACTTGAACCGGCGACACAGCGATTATGAGCCGCTTGCTCTGCCAACTGAGCTACACCGCCCTTACATGACCCAAGCCGCGACACGCAAACGTGACGCGGCTGAGGTCGTGAGCCCCTTTACGGAATCGAACCGTAGACCTTCTCCTTACCATGGAGACGCTCTGCCGACTGAGCTAAAGGGGCCTGGCCTCTCGCGAGGACTTGGAAAGATTACCAACCCCCGTCACCCGGCCGTGCAACCGGGGTCCCCATAGCACAAAACCTCAGGTCAGCAGGGTCAAGACGGTCTCGGAGTGGCGTCCCGGCGAGCGCGCGGTGCGGGCCTGCAGCCACGCCTCCAGGCGGTCCTCCGGCAGCGGGCGCGAGATCAGGTAGCCCTGGGCGACGTCACAGCCCATCGCCTCGAGCTGGTCCCGGGCCACGTCTTCCTCGACGCCTTCCGCGACCACCGTCAGCCCGAGCGAGTGCCCCAGCTCGACGATCGACCGCACCACCGCGAGGTCGCCGAGGTCCGTGCCCATGCCGAGGACGAAGCTCTTGTCGATCTTGACCTGGTCGACCGGCAGCTGCCGCAGGTACGCCAGCGACGAGTAGCCGGTGCCGAAGTCGTCCACGGCGAGGGTGATGCCCAGCGAGTGCAGCTCACGCAGGATCGGCAGTGCCTTCTGCGGGTCCGACATCACGCCGGACTCGGTCAGCTCGAACGTCAGCAGCTCCGGCGGGATGCCGACCCGCTCCAGCTCGCGGGCCACCTTGTTCGGGAAGTCCTCGTCGGCCAGGTTCCGCACCGACAGGTTGACCGCCACCGAGATGCGCAGGCCCTCGTCGAGCCACTTGCGGCAGCGCTTCAGGGCCTCACCGAGCACGAACGACGTCAGCACGCCGATCAGGCCGGCCGCCTCGATGGCCGGGACGAACTCGTCCGGGCCGAGCCTGCCGAACTCCGGGTGCACCCAGCGGACGAGCGCCTCGACGCCGGCCACCTGCCGGTTCGGCAGGGTGATCTTCGGCTGGTAGTGGACGCTGACCTGGCCGTCTTCGAGGGACTGCCGGAACTGCGTGACCATCTGGAAGCGGCGCAGGAAGATCTGGCCCATGCTCGGCACGTACCCGCGGACCTCTTCGCCGCCCTTGGTGGCGCGAACGGCCACATCGGCGCGCTGGAGCAGGCCTTCGATGTCGACGACGTCGCCGGACTCCTCGGGCGTCGTCGTCGCGTAGCCGATCATCGCGTTGGCTTCGACCGACAGCCGGTCCACCGGGTACGGCGCGGAAAGCTCCTCGCGCAGCCGTTCCGCCGCGGCGTGGGCGTCCTCGGGCGGGCAGCCGACGAGCAGCGCCGCGAAGGACGCGCCTTCGAGGCGGGCGAGCGGGACGTCGGGGCCGAGCGCGTCGCGGATGCGGCGGCCGGCGGCGATCACCATCCGGTCGGCCCAGGCGTAGCCCAGCGCGTCGCTGACCGTCGAGAAGACGTCGAGGTCGATCCGCAGCACCACGGCGTTCGCGAAGTCCCGCAACGGTTCCTTCGCCACCTGCCGGAAGCCCGGCCGGTTGAGGTGCCCGGTGAGCGGGTCGTGGTAGGCGTCGTGACGCAGGGTCGCGAGCAGCCGCCGGTTGTCCAGCGACGTCGCGAGGTGGCTGGCCATCGTGCCGAGCAGCTGGACGTCGTACTTGCCGAAGCCGCGCCAGCGGGACAGCCGGTCGTGCGCCTCGACGACGCCGAGCAGCTGGTTCGCGCTGCGCAGCGGGACGACGAGCGCCTCCTGCGCGCCGCGGTCGAGCAGCGCCGCGCGGACGTCCGGGTTGGCCTCGGTGATCCGGAAGTGCCGGACGTGCGCGCCGGGCAGGCGCAGCAGCGGGTCGTCGGCGGCCGGGTCGGCGGGCGGCAGGTCGTCGCCGGCGACGACGACGCGCATGGTGTCCTTCGGCTCGAGCCGGAGCCGCAGCACGACGCGGCCCGCGGCGAGCTGGTCCTTGATGCGCTCGGCGATCGTGGCCCATTCACGGACGTCGACGCCACCGACGAGCTCGTCGGCGCGGCTGGCCGGGCGCGCCGCCGCCTGCTGGCCGGAGCGCGCCACCATCAGGCTGACGTCCGACAGCGCCTCCATGTCCCGCTGCTCGCGCAGCAGGTCGGAGTAGGCCCAGTACAGCGCGGTCAGGCCGAGGAACACCGCGAGCACCAGCGGCCACGCCTTGGGCGTGTTGGAGATGACGAGGTAGCCGGACAGGCCGACGGACGCGTTGACGAAGCCGACGACCAGGATCCGCGCGGTGAGCCGGACCGCGGTGCTGACCCGCATGCGGCGCCGCAGGACGCGGACCGCGGCCAGCGCCAGCAGCGTGCTGACCAGCGGTGCGGTGAGCGTGCCGGCCAGGGCGGCGACCCACGGGATCTTGTCGCCGACCCCCGCGCCGACGGCGTACTTGACCAGCCCGGCGACCGCGAAGGCACCGGTGATCTCGAGCAGGAACGCGCCCGCGTTGTAGAGGACGCGGCCGGAGACCTTGCGCGCGAGCAGCGTGCCGATGCCGGCGACCAGGTGCGCGGCCAGCACGACTTCGAACGGCGCGACGAAGAACCCGATGACGAGCGGGATCTCGGTGAAGGAGATCGTCCACGAGATGCCGCTGCGGACGTCGACGTTGATGCCGAGCTGCTCGGCGAGCAGGAACGCGACCGCGAGCACCGGCCCGATCCACAGCAGCCGGCTGTCCCAGTGGAACGGCAGCCAGGACCCGACGGCGAACGCGGCGACGAGCCCGATGCTCAGGACGGCGAAGGTGTACGCGCGGAAGCGGCGCTCGTCGGTGCGGGCCTCGACGGAAACGGGCGGTGTCCCGGAAGCGGCTCCCGGCCCGGGCTGCGCCTGTGCGACGGCGTCGCCGTGGGCGTTGGTGTCCGGCATCCGACCTTCCCTCCCGGCTTGTCCACCGGTGCTGATCCGTGACTTCGGGTGTGGACAAGGGCCATACCGTACCCCGTAGGGCGTACCCGCGTCCCTTTCGAGACAGTAGGAGATCACCCCAGGGTTAACAATGCCTCGATGGCGCTGACCTGCGTGGACCAAGGGGTGAAACTCTGCGGCAACCGGGCCGGGGACTCCGCCACCCGGCCCCCGGGAACACCCGTTGGCCGAAGCAGGGGTGGTTCTCTGCGCACGACGTCCCGCGTAGCGCTTCAATAAGTGCATGCACAGCGATGTGATCGCCACCGAACACGCGGCCCGGCTCGCGGCGGTGGATCCCCTGCTCCCCGGTTCTTCTCCGTTCGAAGCGGCCGATAACGCCGTGGTCCTCGAAGTCGCGACCGGCACGTCGGCCGCCTCCGGCCTCGCCTCGCGCATCCAGGTCGACCAGGGCGCGCCGAACGCACCCTGGCGCGCGCTGACCGAACACCGGCTCGACCTCCAGCTCGCGGGTTCGCAGCCGGCGGAGGTCCTGGACGCCCTCCTCACCCGATGGGATGAACATCTGCGCGCGGTCGCCGAGCGTGGCGACACCGAGACCGCCGCGGTGGTGCCTCGCGCCAGCCGCGACGGCGCCGGCGCGCGGGAGATGCTGCACCACGGGTTCGCTCCGCTGCGGGTGATCGCCGTCCGCCCGTCCGAGCGGATGGTCCCGGCGACGCCGCTCGGCACCCCCGGCGTCAAGATCCGCCGCGGCGAGCCCGGTGACCTCGAGACCGCCGTCGCGCTCGGCATGGAACTGCACTCTTACGACGCCCAGTACGGCACGGTGAACTGGCGCGAAGGCGTCGAGGACATCCTGACCAAGGACCTGGCCGAGAAGCTGAACCGGCCGGAGCCCGCGGTGTGGATCGCCGAGCTGTACGGCCGCCCGCTCGGCATGGTGAACGTCCAGCACCCCGGCGAGACCGGCTGGATCAGCGCCCGCGTCGCGGCGGACCGCGTCGGCTACCTGTCGTCGCTGGCCGTCGCGAAGGAGGCGCGGTCGTCCGGCGTCGGTACCGCGCTGGCCACCCACGCCCACCACGTCCTGGACGAAGAGGGCGCCGACGTCGTCCTCCTGCACCACGCGGCGGCGAACCCGCTGTCGACGCCGTTCTGGTACGCGCAGGGCTACCGGCCGCTGTGGACGTACTGGCAGCGTCGACCAGCCGTTCGGTGAACGACTGGCGGATTACCCCTGCTCGCCAGTCCTTATAGGCTGGCGCCCGGAGCAGCGAGGGGAGCCGGAAGTGACCGATCAGCGGGATTCCGCGCCGAGAGCACCCGAAGGCGTCGACACCGAGAAGCCGTCCGCGGCCCGGATCTACGACTGGTACCTGGGCGGCACGCAGAACTGGGCCGTGGACCGCGAGTTCGGCCGGCGCATGGAGCAGCAGTGGCCGCTGGTGCGCCCGGGGTCGAAGCAGAACCGCGAGTTCATGAACCGCGCGGTCCGCGCGGCCTTGAAGGCGGGGATCCGGCAGTTCATCGACCTCGGCTCCGGGGTCCCGACGGCCGGGAACGTGCACGAGGTCGTCGAGGCCGAGCTGCCCGAGGACCACGACGCGACGGTCGTGTACGTCGACTACGAGCCGGTCGCGGTCGCCCACGCGACGCTGATCCTCGAAGAGGAGGCGGCGACGGACTGGGCGGGCATCGTCCAGGCCGACATGCGCGACGCGAAGGCCGTCCTGCGCGCGGAAGAGACGAAGCGGCTCATCGACTTCTCGAAGCCGGTCTGCCTGATGATGATGGCGGTGCTGCACTTCGTCGGGCCGGACGACGACCCGATCGGCCTCCTGAAGGCGTACCGGGACAAGCTCGCGCCCGGGAGCTGGCTGGCGATCTCACAGATGAGCGAGGGCGACGGGACCGGCGAGACCCTGGCCGGGCTGCGCTGGTTCGTCGAGCAGTACCGGAAGACGAGCAACCCGGTGTGGCTGCGCGACCGCGAGGAGATCGAGCCGCTGTTCGGTGACTGGCCGTTGCTCGAACCAGGCATCGTGCACCTGCCGGACTGGCGGCCGGACCGGAAGCTCAACGCGCTGGAGGCGGAGGCGCGGCCGTACGCGTGGTGTGGGATCGCGGAGAAGCCAGGCTCCTGACCTGCGGTTTTCCTGATCGCTGTGGGCGAACGCACCATCGGAAACAAACACACCCTTCGGAGAGTTGAGCTAGGCAGACTCAACTACACGAGGAGTGCACATGTCCGACACCCGCCTCCTGCCCGTGCTCCCGCTCGATGACGACGTCGTGCTGCCGGGCATGGTCGTCCCGCTCGACCTCACCGACACCGAGACGCGGGCCGCGGTGGAGTCCGCCCAGGCCAACACGCCGAGCCAGGCGTCCTTCCCCGGCATCCGGTCGACCGGCGCCACGAAGGCCGAGGTCCTGATCGTCCCGCGCGTCCACGGCGAGTACGCCGAGTTCGGCACCGTCGCGACGGTCGAGCGCATCGGCCGCGTGCCCGGCGGCAAGGCGGCCGTCCTGCTGCGCGGCACGGGCCGCGCGCTCGTCGGCCGGATGGCCGACGGACCCGGCGCCGCCCGCTGGGTGCACGCCGAGGACGCCACCGAGACCACCGACGACCGGACCGCGCAGCTTTCGGCCGAGTACAAGGCCGTCGTCATCTCGATCCTCCAGCAGCGCGGCGGCTGGCAGCTGATCGACGCCGTCCAGCAGGTCGAAGACGGTTCCGCGATCGCCGACCTGTCCGGCAACGCGCCGTACCTCGGCACCGAGCAGAAGCTCGAGCTGCTGACCACGCTCGACGTCAGCGCGCGCCTGGAGAAGGCGCTCGAGTGGAGCAAGGAGCACCTGGCCGAGCTCGAGGTCACCGACACGATCCGCAAGGACGTCGCCGAGGGCATGGAGAAGCAGCAGAAGGAGTTCCTGCTGCGCCGCCAGCTCGAGGCCATCCGCAAGGAGCTCGGCGAGCTCGACGGCACCGCGCAGGACGACGACTACCGCGCCCGCGTCGAAGGTGCCGAGCTGCCCGACGCCGTGAAGAAGGCCGCGCTGGCCGAGGTGGACAAGCTGGACCGCACGTCCGAGCAGTCCCCCGAGGGCGGCTGGATCCGCACCTGGCTGGACACCGTCCTGGAGCTGCCCTGGAACGAGCGCACCGAGGACAGCTACGACATCGCGGCGGCGCGAGCGGTGCTGGACGCCGACCACGCCGGCCTCGACGACGTCAAGGAACGCATCATCGAGTACTTGGCCGTCCGGAAGCGTCGCGCGGAATCGGGTCTCGGCCCGGTCGGCGGACGGCGTTCCGGTGCGGTGCTCGCCCTCGCGGGCCCTCCCGGGGTCGGCAAGACGTCGCTGGGTGAGTCCGTCGCGAAGGCCATGGGCCGCAAGTTCGTCCGCGTCGCGTTGGGCGGCATCCGTGACGAGGCGGAGATCCGCGGTCACCGCCGCACGTACGTCGGCGCGCTGCCCGGCCGGATCGTCCGCGCCATCAAGGAAGCCGGCTCGATGAACCCGGTCGTGCTGCTCGACGAGATCGACAAGGTCGGCGCCGACTACCGCGGCGACCCGACGGCGGCGCTGCTCGAAGTGCTGGACCCGGAGCAGAACCACACGTTCCGCGACCACTACCTCGAGGTCGAGCTGGACCTGTCCGACGTCGTGTTCCTGGCGACGGCCAACGCGCTGGAGACCATCCCCGGCCCGCTGCTGGACCGCATGGAGCTCGTCACGCTGGACGGCTACACCGAGCACGAGAAGGTCACCATCGCCCGCGACCACCTGCTCCCCCGGGAGCTGGAGCGAGCCGGCCTGGGCACGGCCGACGTGGTCGTGACGGACGCCGCGTTCAGCCGGATCGCCGCCGAGTACACCCGCGAGGCGGGCGTGCGCGACGTGAACCGGACCATCGCGAAGGTGCTGCGGAAGATCGCGACGAAGGTGGCTTTGGACGAGGTCTCGCTGCCTCTTTCCATCGACGCCCCCGACCTTCCGGATTACCTGGGCCGCCCGCGGCACATCCCCGAGTCGTCGCTGCCGGCGTCGACGCAGCGCACGGCGACCCCGGGCGTGGCGACGGGCCTGGCGGTCACGGGTGCCGGCGGTGACGTCCTGTACATCGAGGCGTCGCTGGCGGACCAGGAGTCCGGCGCGTCCGGGCTGCAGCTGACCGGCCAGCTCGGCGACGTGATGAAGGAGTCGGTGCAGATCGCGCTGTCTTACCTCAGGTCGCACGGCGCGGAGCTGGAGCTGCCGGTGGGCGACCTGCGCGAGCGCGGCATCCACGTCCACGTCCCGGCGGGAGCGGTCCCGAAGGACGGCCCGTCGGCCGGCGTGACGATGACGACGGCGCTGGCGTCGCTGCTTTCGGGCCGGGTGGTCCGGCCGGACGTGGCGATGACGGGCGAGGTGTCCCTGACGGGCCGCGTGTTGCCGATCGGCGGCGTCAAGCAGAAGCTCCTGGCGGCCCACCGAGCGGGAATGAAGACGGTGATCATCCCCCAGCGCAACGAGCCGGACCTCGACGACGTCCCGGCCGAGGTGCTGTCCCAGCTGGATGTCCACGCGGTGGCGAACGTCCGCGAGGTCCTCGACCTCGCTTTGACCCCGGCTTCAACGCCGGTTCCCCAGGCGGCGTAACCCCGAACGCCGCCACCTGAACGGCCGGTTTCCCTCTCCCCCAAGGGAAACCGGCCGTTTCTCATGCTCAGTGCTCGTCCTCGTCGAACTCGGTCTCGGGCAGCGTCGTCCGGATGGTGCGTTCCCCGTTGCGGCCGTTGTAGGCCCGCAGGGTCACCGTCGGTTCGTCGTCGGTCACGACCGAAGGCGCCGACGGACCGGACAGCGCCTGCGTCGGGACGTCGACCGAGATGATCCCCGACTCCAGTTCGGTCGACGCCGGTCGCGCCGCGGCCGGCCGGTCGAGCCGGACTGCCGTGGCCCCGACGACCAGCTCCGCCTGCCCGGAGTTGTCGATCTCCCGGGCCACCGCCTTGACCGCCTGCTTCAGCCCGGTCGCCGGACGAACGTCGGCCTGGCCGACCACCCGCGCGGCCGGTTCCGGCGACAGCAGCGTGTGCACCAGCCCCGCGACGTCCCGCGGGATGTTCGGCAGGAGCTGGTCGAGCGGGGTGTACGTCGTTTCCCCGGATCGGATGCGCCGGGCCTGCTCCCGCTTGTCGGCGAGCCGGCCGGCCTCCTGGTGGGGAGCCTGACCGGTCAGCAGGTAGTACCAGGTGGCGCCGATCGAATACAGGTCACCCAGTTCAGGGTCGTCCTTGTCTCCCAGCAACGCTTCGGGAGCCGTGTAGTTCGGGGTTCCACCGCCGGCGCTGCTCACTTCGTTCCGGTCCGCCGCGGAGAACACGCGGGCGAAACCCCAGTCCACGAGAACCAGCAGCGGTCCGTCCAGCACGGCGTTGGTCGGCTTGATGTCACCGTGGCTGACGTTGTTGCTGTGCGCGTACTCGAGCGCGTCGGCGAGCTGACCGATGTACTCGGCCGTGCGTCCCAGCGTGTAGCCGATCCTGCCGCGGGCGGTGGCGTTCGCGATCCAGTTGACCAGGCTTCCCGGCGTGTAGAGCGGCGAGGCCGTCCACAGCCATTGGCGATCGACGCCCGAGTTCAGGATCTCGCCGATGTTGCTGTGCTGCAGCCGCCGGGCCGCTTCGACCTCCCGCTGCCACATCCGGCGTCGCGCGGTCCTGAACAACCGCCGCTTGGTGGCTGCCTCGTCGCGGACGGCCTTGATCGCGACTTCCCGGTCGGTGTCCACCTCCCGGCCGCGCAGCATCCGGCCGAACCCACCGGCGTCGGCGCTGTTCAGCGGTTCGATCGCCTGGTACTGCCCACCGAACACCCGGCCGAGCAGTTCGCGGTCCTCCATGTCCCAGTTGTGCGGGATCTTCACGGTGTCGTAAGGCTGCGGCTCTCCGGCCCCGGCGTCCTCCGCTTCGGCGGGAGCGGGTCCTTCGGGCTCGACCGGGTCGTCTTCGACCGGCTCCTCCTCCGACGGCTCCTCCTCGACCGGTTCCCGGGCCAGCTTCGCCAGCTCACGCTCGAGGCGAACCCGTTGCCGTTCTTCCTCGATCTTGCGGGTGGTCTGCGCCTGGAGCTTGGCGACGTCACCCTCGAGATCGGCCTCCAACGTCACGCGGTCGAGCCGTGCCTGCTGCTGCTTCGCGTGCTCCTCACCGCGGAATTCGAGCTCCTTGATGTGGCGGTTGCGCGCGTGCACCACCGTGCTGTCGTAACGCGTCCGCCCTCGGCCGATCTTGATGAACAGCGGCACGAGGTCCAGCAGGATGAAGAAGACCGTCAGCATGATGTGGAAGCCCAGCGCCCAGCCGTCGGAGAAGGCGAACTTCAGCAACGCGTGCCACCGCGCCGCGAGGCCGTCTTCGGCTTTGGCCAGGGCGTCCGCCTTTCCCAGGTCGGCCTGGACGGCCTTGTCGAGCGCGGAGATCTGGCTGTCCAGCTTGGGTCCGTCGTTCGTCTGCGCGGTGGTGGCCCGCGTGAGCTCGGCCTGTGCCTTGGCCGCGTCCGCGTCCCGCTGCCGCGTCAGCCCGCCGTCGCCGCCCCGGCCGCTGATCTGACCCGACTTGACGAGGTCCGGCGGGCACCCCGCCGGCTGCCTCTCGCAGACGGCCACCAGACCGGCTTGCTTGGCCGCGGTGGTCGCGTTCGCGACGTCGGTGTCGAGCTTCGCGCGATCGGTCCGGAGTTTCGCGAGCTGTTGCGCCCGGTCGGTCGGCTGGCCGTCCGCCCCGACGATCAGCTTCCGCGAGGCCTCGACCTGCGCGGCGATGCTGTCGTTCATCGTCCGGTTGATGTCGTCCTCGAAGATGGCCAGCGCGCCCATCTCGGAGATCATGAACCCGAGCAGGCCCGCGCAGATGGCCCTGGCGAGGTAGCTGCGCCGGGCCGCGGTCCGTCTCGCCGGATCGAACACCACCGCGCAGATCGCCCGGTCGAAGCCGATCACGAACAGACCCCAGACCGCGACGAACGGAGCCGCCGCGCCGAAGCTCTGCGTCAGTTCCATGCCGACTGCGGCGAAGGTGGCCAGGCCCCACGCGATGAAGCCGTTGAGCAGCACGAAGAAGCCCGACACCTGGTACGAGGAGCGTTCGTGGCGGTCGTCGAGCGCCCGCCAGGACGCACCGCCCAGCCAGGCGAAACCGTTGCCCAGCATCCAGACCGGCCACAGCGGCCACCCCGGCCGCCGGGTGGCCAGCGCGTCCGGCGACGATTCCTGCGCTGGAGACGTCATGACTGCTCTCCTCGTTCCGTGTCGGCGGCCCGGCGGGCGGGGATGAGCCCCTCGGGTGAGCCGGGCCGCCAGGGATGGGCCCGCTGGACGGAGGCGTAGGTGATGGCTTCGGACTCGATCAGCAGCTGCAGGAGAACCGGGTCGACCCCGCGCCGGCCTCGGTCCTGCCAGGGGAAGTCGGGGTCGGTGTCCGCCGCGCCCACGAGCCGCTTGTAGGCCATGCGGTGGGCGTCGCCCGTGGGGAGCTCGGTCCAGCCGCGGATCCGGCTCGATCCCGCGGGCGGTGGCCAGCGGACGGCGTCGATCAGCGCCGCCACGATCGCGTCCCGCTGGGGCGGTGTCACCTCGATCACGTTTTGCGTCGCCCGCTCGGTGACCGGGCCGGTCTGCTCGGCGGACGAGCGCTCCCGGTCTTCTTCGGTGAGGTCGGCCGTGAGCGTGATCACCCAGTCGTCGGGGCGATCGGTGAGCCGGAACGCGATGAGGCCGTCCCGCGCCTCCCACGCTTGCCCGCTCGCGACGCGCCGCCAGTCCAGCTCGCCCCAGTAGCGGATCCGTCCCGGGTTCGGCACGCCTTCGAGCACCGCCAGGCGGACGCCCCGGCCGGTGTGGTGGACGAGCAGGTGGCGCCGCGAGATCCACGGTTCGGTCGCGGGAATGGTCACGTGGTGGCGCCCGGTTTCGATTCGTTCGGTGGCCAGGTTTTCCCCGCGGCCGACGAGCACGGACGCACCCCGGCGGATACGCACGGCTTTGACGCAGGCGTCGGCGCGCCAAATCGTGAGGGCGCACTCATCACGGCCGGGGGCGAAAAGGCGGCCGGGATCGATCATCGCATCGGCAGGCTTACTCATCGGCGACCACCTCGAGCCGCAACCGGAGTTTCTGTCCGAGGCCGAGGATGTCTCCGTCACGCAGAATCCCGGCTTCGGTCGGGCGCGAATTGATGGACATTCCGTTCGCGCTGGCGAGGTCCTCGACGAGGAAGCAATCGCCGCCCGCACGTGGCCGGATTCGCGCGTGCCGGCGCGACACGGTGGGAGATTCGACGACCACGTCGCACTTCTCGACGTCACGGCCGATGACGCCGCCGGCCGCCGGGATGCGCACGGTTTCCCCGGCCCGGCCGATGACGACCAGCCGCGCGCCGCCGGGCGCGGGGACCGCGGTGGGAGTGTCGTCTTCGAACAGCTTGGTGCGGGCCGGTCCGGTGGTCAGCGCGATCCGCGGGTTGCCCCGGATCGCGGACGGCTCCGGTCGGCACTCCCGGATCCGCGCCTTGACCTGTGGCGATCGTCCGCGACGTCGCAGAATTTCCGGCAGCACCAAGGCGAGGTCCTCCTCGTCCGTGGCGAGGTTGACGCCGAGGAGGCCGTGGTCCTCGGGGTTGATCTCGATGGCCAGCCACAGCGCGCCGGGCGCACGCGTCTCGGCGAACCCGGCCACGGACTCGCCGATGCGGCGCAGCAGGCACTGGCGCTGTTCGACGAATTCCCGGTCCTCGCGCGCAGCGGTGACGCGGAGCCAGTTCAATGCGTCGCGGAACATCCGCCGGGCCATTCCCGGGCCGTCGTAGCGGCCCTTCTTCTTCCACCAAGCGACCGCGCCGACAACGGCGACGATCACCATGATCAGCATCAACACCGGAGACCTCGCAGGTTTCGTCGACTCTGCGGACGAGCATTTCGGACAACATCGAGCCGCGCCAAGCCACCGGCTCGATTCGTTCGTTTCCGAACGCGACAGTCTCCCGGACCCGCACCGTGTACGAGATCAGTAATCGCTCGGCGGGCGGCAGTTGTTTCACCCCGGCCCGTCCGAAAAACGGCAACCGGTGACATGGCGGCCGTGTTACCGGATGACCACCATTAAACGGTAAGCCTATCGAGTGAATCAGGTCGACAATTCGCCGTCGTCGACCGGCTGCTCGCGCGGCAACCGATCCCGGGTAACGCAAAAGCTCCGCGACCTCTTACGAGATCGCGGAGCCTCTGACCTGTGGCGGGTGAGGGATTCGAACCCCCGTAGGCGTAAGCCAACTGGTTTACAGCCAGTCCCCTTTGGCCACTCGGGTAACCCGCCATGACCGGGCGTACCGGCCGGGGAGAAGCTTACCCAAGGGCTCCCGGCGGGGGTCAACCGGGATACCCGGGGCTAGGCTGGGTGGCCCCTGACAAGCGAGTACGAGGTGTGAGGACACGTGGCGGATCCCTCTTTCGACGTCGTGAGCAAGGTCGACCGCCAGGAGGTGGACAACGCGCTGAACCAGGCAGGCAAGGAGCTCGGCACGCGCTTCGACTTCCGCGGCACCGGCACGACGATCAGCTGGGCGGGCGAGGAAGCGATCACGGTCGAGTCCGAGACCGAGGAGCGCGCCCTGGCCGCGATCGAGGTGTTCAAGGAGAAGCTGATCAAGCGCAGCATCTCCCTGAAGGCCTTCGAGGCCGACGAGCCGGCGCTGTCCGGCAAGATCTACAAGATCTCGGGAAAGATCCTCCAGGGCATCGCTTCGGACAAGGCGAAGCAGATCGCGAAGTTCGTCCGCGACGAGGGCCCCAAGGGCGTGCAGGCCCAGATCCAGGGCGACCAGCTGCGGGTGTCCGGCAAGAAGAAGGACCAGCTGCAGGAGGTCATCGCCTTGCTGAAGGGCAAGGACTTCGAGATCGCGCTGCAGTTCACGAACTACCGGTGATTCACCCTCGTTGACCTGCGGGTATCTGGTTTCAGGTGCCCGTAGGCCAACCCGGGCGCGGAGTCCCGGCCGAGGCGGCACGAAAGCGGAATTCAGCCATGAAGAGTGCGTGGCCGAGCGACTGGACAGGCCGGATCAGCGGCCGAGCCTGTCCGATGTGCCAGTCGGAGCGCTTGGACGAAGACACCTACGGGATCCGCATCTTCAGCACCGCCGACGTCGACGCCGTACTCCAGCGAACCGACATCCAGCGCGGGTACACGCTGGTCATCTGGCGTGGTCGGCACGTCGTCGAGCCGTTCGAGCTGAGCGAGCCGGAGGCGCAGTCCTACTGGAAGGCGACGCCGACCGTGGCCAAGGCGCTCGCCACGTTCTACCGGCCGCTCAAGATGAACTACGAGACCTTGGGGAACTCCGTTCCGCACCTCCACACGCACCTGCCGCCGCGGTTCGTCGAGGATCCCGCCCCGGGGAGACCTTTTCCGCTGCTGCCGTTGAGTGGCGAGGAAGCTCGGATCGATCCTGCTGTGCTCGCCGGCGACGCTGACGCTCTCCGAGCGATGCTCGGGTGAAGCCGCCTCGACCCGGCGTGATCGGGCTGGGGGGCCACCCACTTGTAGTGGGTTCCCGCCGCTCAGGACGGTGTGATCGTCCAGCTCGCTTCGTAGCCGTCCACCCTCAGGTACGCCGGTCCCGCTACCTCCACCGTCTTCGACTGGTCGCCGATCGCGTTCACCAGCAGGTCGCGGACCTTCTCCGAATGGACCCACAGGGCCACGTTGCCGCGCGTCTTCGCCGTGAACGCGATCGACTTGACACCTTCCGGGACCCGGAACACCGCGTCGCCCTTGCCTGAGGCCGTCGCGCCCGGGGCGGCCACCGGCAGGCTTCGGTAGTCCGCGATCGTGGCCGTCCACGGGGCGTTCGCGTGGACGGTCACCTTGGTCGTCGGGCGGTCGGGGTTCGTGTTCAGCCACGTGGTGCCCTTGTACTTGCCGATCGCGTTGACCAGGCCGTACTCGCCGCCGTCGGTGTCGATGATCACGTTCGCCGAGCACTTCGGGCAGTCGAACGTGAAGAAGCCCAGCTGGTCCGCCGGCCACGACGTCGCGAACTCGCCCTCGCCCTTGCCCGTGTGCGTCTCCGTCGGCACGTCCTTCAGCACCGGGGCCGCCGACGTCGTGGGCGCGGGGACGACCGGCGTGGACGACACGATCGTCCCGAAACCCGACGACGCCTCGCACCCGGCCAGCAGGACCAGGACCAGAAGACCGGACAACCGAAATTTCATCGCTCCCCCTCGCAGCCACTCCACGTTACCGGTCACCCGAAAGCGCACAGCAAACCCCTCGAACGCGCGAATGCCCCGTGTGACTGTCCACGAAGGACCCCATTCGCGTGCTGTAATCGCGCGGTCACCGCGTGGAGAGGCTCAGGATGCGCCGTTTGCTCGCCTTCGTGCTGTCACTCACCGTGATCTGCGCGACACTGACCCCCGCGAGCGCCGCCGAGCGCAAGCAGCTCCTGCCCGGCCTCGGCTCGTACGCGCGCCTGGTCCGGCTCGATCACTCCATCTTCGGCCGCGGGAACATCGTCGCGGCGCTGACCAGCGAAGACGCCGGCGGCAAGTTCACGCCCGTCCTGGAAAGCACCGACGAGGGCGAGACCTTCCACCAGATCGGCGCCATCCACGATCCCGACGGCCGGTACGGCATGTGCTGCGGCACGCTCTACGAACTGCCGGAGCGCGTCGGCCGCCTGCGCGCGGGCACCTTGCTCTGGGCCGCCTCCTACCGGCAGGACGCCGGGGCGCAGCGGCGCGTCGGGATCAAGGTCTGGGCCAGCCCGGACGGCGGCCGCTCGTGGCGGTTCCTGTCCGAAGCCGCCCGCTCGCACAACATCGACGGCATCTGGGAGCCCGAGTTCACCGTCGACGCCGGCGGCACGCTCTGGCTCCACTTCGCCGACGAGACGCAGGCACCGAAGTACGCGCAGGTCCTCAACCGAGTCGCCTCGACCGACGGCGTGAACTGGGGCACCAAGCAGCTCACCCTGGCCATCCCGCCGGACCGGGTCCGGCCCGGCATGCCGATCATCCGCCGGCTGCCCGACGGCCGCTACTACTTCGCCTACGAGATCTGCAACTTCCGCGACCGCTACTGCGACCCGTACTTCAAGATCTCCCCCGACGGCGCCAACTGGGGCAGCCCCACCGACCCCGGCACGCGCGTCGACACCGCGAACGGCAACTACTTCCAGCACGCGCAGACGATCACGCTCTTCCCCGGCGGCCCGAACGGCGTCCGGATCGTCATGGTCGGGCAGATCTACACCAACGCGAAGGGCCAGCCGCAGCCGAAGAACGGCCAGGTGCTGCTCGCGAACGACAACTTCGGCAGCGGCAACTGGTACGAGCTGCCCGCGCCGGTGCACATCACCGGCATCCACAACAACTTCTGCCCGAACTACTCCTCGACGCTGCTGCCGGTCGACGGCGGCAAGAACGTGCTCGAGATCGCCACCGAGTACAACACCGGCTGCAAGGCCTACTTCGGCAAGGGACCGGCTTTCTGATCCCGCCCGGCCCGTAGGGTGGGGCCGACGCCGGATCCGAGGAGGCAGTTCATGAAGGGCATCGTGCTGGCCGGAGGCAGCGGGACGCGCCTGCACCCGATCACCCAGGCGGTGTCGAAGCAGCTGCTGCCGGTCTACGACAAACCGATGGTCTACTACCCGATCTCGGTGCTGATGCTGGCCGGGATCCGCGAGATCCTCGTCATCTCCACCCCCGCCGACCTGCCGATGTTCCGCAAGCTGCTCGGCAACGGCGACCAGTTCGGCGTCTCGTTCTCCTACGCCGAGCAGCCCAGCCCGAACGGACTGGCCGAGGCCTTCGTGATCGGCGCGGACTTCATCGGCGACGACGACGTGGCGCTCGTGCTCGGCGACAACATCTTCTACGGCCAGGGCTTCTCCGGCCGCCTGCAGCAGGCCGTGCTCGAGCTCGACGGCTGCGTCCTGTTCGGCTACCCGGTGAAGGACCCCGAGCGCTACGGCGTCGGCGAGGTCGACGCGGGCGGCAAGCTGGTCTCCATCGAGGAGAAGCCGGCGAAGCCGCGGTCGAACAAGGCGATCACCGGCCTGTACTTCTACGACAACCAGGTCGTCGAGATCTCGCGCGCGCTCAAGCCGTCACCGCGCGGCGAACTGGAGATCACCGACGTCAACCTGACGTACGTGCGCCAGGACCGGGCGTCGCTGGTCGACCTCGGCCGCGGCTTCGCGTGGCTCGACACCGGCACGCACGACTCGCTGCTCGAAGCCGGGCAGTTCGTGCAGGTGCTGGAGCACCGCACCGGCGTGCGCATCGCGTGCCTCGAGGAGATCGCGCTGCGGATGGGCTTCATCGACGCCGACGAGTGCTACGCGCTGGGCGAGAAGCTGGCGAAGTCCGGCTACGGCGACTACGTGAAGGCAGTCGCCGCAGCCGCGGGAGCTTCGGCCTAGAAGAGCTGCTCGCGCAGCGTCGTCCCGGTGTACTCCGTCCGGAACACCCCGCGTTCCTGCAGCAGCGGGACGACCTTCTCGACGAACTCGTCGAGCCCGCCCGGCGTCAGGTGCGGCACGAGGACGAACCCGTCGGCCGCGTCGGACTGGACGTACTCGTCGATCGTCGAAGCGACCGTCGACGGCGTCCCGACGAACTGCTGCCGCGCGGTGACCTCGATCACCAGCTCGCGGATCGAGAGCTTCTTCTCCTCCGCGATCGCCCGCCACTTGCGCGCGAGCGCGACCTGGTCCTTCTCGTGCCGGACGCGGCCCCAGGTCAGCGGCTCGGCGTCCGGGTCGGGGTCGACCTCCGGCAGCGGCCCGTCGACGTCGTAGTCCGACAGGTCGCGGCTCCACACCTGCTCCAGGAACTGGATCGCGGTGGCGGGGCGGACCTGCTGGAGCCGGATCTCACGCGCGTGCTCTTCGGCTTCGGCGTCGGTGTCGCCGAGGACGAACGTCGCCGCCGGCATGATCAGCAGCTCGCCGTACTCGCGGCCGTACGCGGCCAGCCGCCGCTTGACGTCGTGGAAGAACGCCTGGCCGTCTTCGAGGGTGCCGTGGCGGCTGAAGATGACGTCGGCGGCCTTAGCGGCGAACTCGCGGCCTTCGTCGGAGTCGCCGGCCTGGATGACGATCGGCTGCCCCTGCGGCGTCCGCGGCAGCGTGAACTCGCCGTGGATGTCGAACTGCTGTCCACTGTGGACGAACTTGCCGGGGTCGCGGGCGAAGACGCCGTTCTCCTTGTCCCCCACCAGGGTCCCGGGCTGCCAGCTGTCCCACAGCTCGCGCACGGTGGCGAGGAACTCCTCGGCGCGCGCGTAGCGGTCCTCGCGCTTGAGGAAGCCGCCGCGGCGGAAGTTCTTGCCGGTGAAGGCATCCGGCGACGTCACGACGTTCCACGCCGCGCGCCCGCCGGAGAGGTGGTCGATGCTCGCGACCTGGCGGGCGACCTCGTAGGGCTCGTTGAACGTCGAGGACAGCGTCCCGGCCAGGCCGAGGTGCGTGGTGACGGCGGACAGCGCGGCCAGGACGGTGGTCGTGTTGGGCCGGCCGACAACGTCGGAGTCGAGGATCTTGCCCGCGTGCTCGCGCAGCCGCAGGCCCTCGGCGAGGAAGAGGAAGTCGAACTTGCCGCGCTCGGCGGTGCGGGCGAGGTGCTCGAAGGAGGCGAAGTCGATCTGGCTGCCCGACGCGGGGTCGCTCCACACCGTCGTGTTGTTGACGCCGGGGAAGTGCGCGGCGAGCTTGATCTGCTTGGTCATCTCAGGCTCCCGGGGTGACGGCGTAGGCGTTGACGGCCCGGCCGAGGCCGAGGTGGTCGCGCAGGGTTTCGCCGCGGTAGGCGTCCCGGAACGCGCCGGCCGCGCGCAGCGCCGGGACGACTTCGCCGGCGAGCAGGTCGAGGTCGTCGGGCAGGACGGCGGGCCGCAGGTGGAACCCGGCGACGCCGGTCTCGGCGGCCCAGCGGGGCAGGTCGGCGGCCAGCTGCGCGGGGGTGCCGACGAACGACAGGCCGGCGGGCTCGAACGGGACCAGGGCGTCCAGCTCGTGCTGCCGGTCGCGGGCGCCCTGCTCGGTCTCGGCGAGCACGATCGACACCGTGGCCAGGACCTTGGCTCCCGGGAAGCGGGCGGCCGCGGCGCGCACGGCGTCGAGGTGGTCGGCGCGGGTGATGACCAGGTCGGCGCCGACGGCGTGCGGCGAGTCGCCGTAGACCGCGGTCACCGGGTGACCCTGCGGCGGACGCGGGGTGATCGACGGGCCCTTCACGCTGAAGAAGCGGCCCTCGAAGTCGACGTAGTGCAGCTTCTCCCGGTCGATGAACCGGCCGGTGGCGGCGTCGCGGACGATCGCGTCGTCCTCCCAGCTGTCCCACAACCGGGTGATGACGTCGAGGACTTCCGCCGTCTCGGCCTCCCCGTCCTGCGGGGAAGGGGCCGGGCGACGGCCGAAGTGCGCGGCCTCGGCGTCGGTCGGCGACGGCACCGCGAGCACGCCGGCGCGGCCGCGGCTCGCGTAGTCGAGGGTCGCCACCGACGTCGAGACGTGGAACGGCTCGGTGTGCGTGGTCGTGACGGTCGGGACCAGGCCGATCCGGCTGGTCGCCGGCGCGATCGCGGACAGCGTGAGCAGCGCGTCGAGGCGCCCTCGGACGACCCCCTCGCCGCCGGACTGCAACGCCAGCGAGTCGTCCAGGGTGACGAAGTCGAGCGAAGCGGCTTCGGCCAGCTTCGCGTACCTCAGGTAGTGACCGGAGGTGAACAGCGCGGCGGGCTCGGCCGCGGATACCCGCCAGGCGGCCGGGTGGAACCCGGCCCCGTCGATGGCGACGCCCAGGTGCAGCTCTGCGGAGACCATGCTTACGCAACCGCCGGACCGGAACCGGGATTCCCGCTCCCACCAGTTGAGAAGACCGGGTCAGAGGCTGTGGCGGGCCATCTCCTCGAGCCGCGCGATGCGGTCGGCGATCGGCGGGTGCGTCGAGAACAGCTTGCTCAGGCCTTCACCGGGGCGGAACGGGTTCGCGATCATCAGGTGCGACTGCGACACGAGCTGCGGCTCGGCGACCAGCGGCCGCGCCCGCGTGCCGGCCTCCAGCTTCCGCAGCGCCGAGGCCAGGCCGAGCGGGTCGCCGGTCAGCTTCGCGCCGGACGCGTCGGCCTGGTACTCCCGCGAGCGGCTCACGCCCATCCGGATGACCGCCGCCGCGATCGGCCCGACGAAGATCAGCATCAGGCTGACCAGCGGGCTGCCGTCGCGGTTGTTGCCGCCGAAGAACAGCGCGATGTTCGCGAGCACGCTGATCACGCTGGCCAGCGCGCCGGCGACGCACGAGATGAGGATGTCGCGGTTGTAGACGTGGGACAGCTCGTGCCCGAGCACGGCCCGCAGCTCCCGCTCGTCCAGCAGGTCGAGGATGCCGGTCGTGCAGCAGACGGCCGCGTGGCGAGGGCTGCGGCCGGTCGCGAACGCGTTGGGCGCGACGGTCGGGCTGAGGTAGAGCTGCGGCATCGGCTGCCGGGCGACGTGGGCGAGCTCCCGCACGATCCGGTACATCGCCGGCTGCTCGACCTCGGACACCGGCCGCGCGTGCATCGCGCGCAGCGCCATCTTGTCCGAGTTGAAGTACGCGAAGGCGTTCATCCCGAGCGCGACGACCAGGCCGATGACCAGGGCGCCGCGGCCGAACAGGCCGCTGATCGCGATGATGATCGCCGACAGCAGACCGAGCAGCATCGCCGTCTTCAGTCCGTTCTGGTGCCCGTGCACGCGCTCGCCTCCGTCCGCTCTTCAGGTGAGTTACCCATCGGAAACAACGCGATCGGGGGACGCGAAGTTCCTTCACGTGGGGATCGCGCGGGTTAGGCTCGGAGGGCGAGTTGATCACGAGCGGAGGCGCCGATGCGAGGTCGCCCGATAGGCCGGAGGACCCTGTTCGCCCTGGTCACGGCCGGTGCCGGGGCCCTGGTCGTGCCCGGGGTGGCGCGGGCTGAGGACGTCCGCTCGATCGAGCTCGGCGGGGCGCCCACCGCGGTCACGGTGAACCCCGTCACCGGGCTCGCGTACGTCACCGATCCCGAGGCCGGCACGGTCACGGTCATCGACTCGCGCACCGCCACGGTCGGCGCCGTCATCAGCGTCGGCGGCGCCCCCGGAGACGTCGCGATCGACGCGAAAGCCAACCGGATCTACGTCTCGAACCCGCCGGCCGGCACGGTCGTCGTGCTGGACGGCCGCACCCACGACCTGGTGAGCGTGATCGGCGCGGGCGCCGGCGCGTCCGCGCTGGCCGTGGACGACCAGGCCAACCGCGTCTACGCGGTCAGCGGCAGCACCGGCATGCTCGCCGTGCTCGACGGCGTCAGCTGCACCCTCGCCGCGCTCGTGCCGGGCCCGAAGCCGAGCCTCGGCGGCGTCGCGGTCGACGCCGGCCGCAAGCTCGCCTACTGCGCCAGCACCGGCACGGACTCGC
Organism: Amycolatopsis sp. NPDC005961; assembly: GCF_040629235.1. Taxonomy (NCBI): domain Bacteria; kingdom Bacillati; phylum Actinomycetota; class Actinomycetes; order Pseudonocardiales; family Pseudonocardiaceae; genus Amycolatopsis; species Amycolatopsis sp. NPDC005961. The sequence continues at coordinate 85,072 of NZ_JBEXVF010000011.1, forward strand.
TCGAGGTGTTCTCGATCGACAGCGGGAAGTTCGTCGCCAGCGTGAAGGTCGGTGCGCGGCCGACCGCCGTCGCGGTGCACGCCGCGAGCGGTTCGGTGTACGTGGCCAACTCCGGCATCCACCACATGTCCATTGTGGACGCGGCGACGCGCACCGAGCGCAAGACCGTGTTGCTGCGCAGCGAATCGTCCGCGCTGGCCGTGCACCAGGGCACGAACACCGTCTACACCAACGGCGGCCAGAACGGGCTGAGCCGGATCGACGGCGCGAGCGGGACGCTGACCGGCGAGCTGTCGCTGGGCGTCAACCCCGGCGACGTCGCGGTCGACGAGCGCACGCGCACGGTGTTCGTCACGGATCCCTTGCACGGCAGGGTTTCCCTGATCCGGGATTTCTGAGCAGGCAGCTGGGGTAACTCCAGGTATACGGTCGGAATCTATGAAACTCGGACTGCAGATCCCCGACTTCACCTGGCCGAACGGGGCGTCCGCGCTGGGCGCCGAACTGGCCGCCGTCGTCCGCACCGCCGACAACGCGGGCTTCGACTCCATCGCCGTGATGGACCACTTCTTCCAGATCGGCGGGGTCGGCCCCGTCGAAAACGACATGCTCGAGGCGTACACGACCCTCGGCTTCATCGCCGCGCACACCGAGCGCGCCAAGCTGCTGACCGTCGTCACCGGTGTCCTCTACCGGCACCCGGGCCTGCTGGCCAAGGCGATCACGACGCTGGACGTGCTGTCCGGCGGCCGCGCGATCCTGGGCATCGGCGCGGGCTGGAACGAGAACGAGTCCCGCGGGCTCGGCTTCCCCTTCCCGCCGGTCGCGGAGCGCTTCGAGCTGCTGGAGGAGAACCTCCAGTACGTGCTCCAGATGTGGGCCGAGGGCGACGCGCCGTTCAAGAGCAAGCACTTCGACGCGGCCCGGCTGCTGAACGTGCCACAGGCGCTGTCGGACCCGCGCCCGCCGATCATGATCGGCGGCGGTGGCGAGAAGAAGACGCTGCGGCTGGTCGCCAAGTACGCCGACCAGTGCAACCTCTTCAACGGCCCCGAGCTGGAGCACAAGCTCGACGTACTCAAGCAGCACTGCGAGAACGAGGGCCGCGACTACGGTTCGATCACCAAGACCGTCTACCACATCCTCGACATCGGCGAGAACGGTGAGAAGACCGGCGAGCTGCTGAACGAGCTGGAGCGGCTGCACGGGCTCGGCATCGACATCGCCCTCGGCATGGTCCCGCACGTCCACAACCCGGCCGTGCTGGAGAAGTTCGGCACCGACGTCATCCCGGCGGCGGAGAAGATCGGCTGATCACCGATGGGCTGCCTCGCGGAACGGTTCCGCGAGGCAGCCGTCACGAACTCGTTCCCGCGGCCGGGTTCTCGATATCCTCACTGAGGACGTATTGCAGATCGTATGTCGAAAAAATCGAGAACTTCCCCGTCGCTTTCAAAGCGCCATATGTTCTCTCCATGAAAGAACGAGCGTTATCGACATCCCGATTGAGGGTCCGAAACCGAAGCATGTACGGATGTGTCGCGAACGGCATGTCGTCGTAGATCTCATAACCGTGGTTCACGAACAGTTCGACCGCGACGTCCTCGCGCCGCCCGACGTACGCCTCGTCTTGATATTTCGGTTCCCGCAGAAGCGGCGTTCCGACCAGCTCTGCAATCTCGCCGACGACCGATTGGACGGGCACGGCCTCGAGCGGCCTCAGGAATATTTCGACATGTGTTGCCATTGACGCACACCTCCCGCACCGCCCTCAAGGAGCGACGATCGTCCAGCACTTGCATGACTTTCGTACTGCCCGGATTAGTCGCCTCGATCGTCTTGAACTCGGTCGGCGTCCCGTCGAGGAGCGCGTCCGGCGTTCGAACCCCTGGCTCCGTGGACGGCTTGAGCGCCTTCACGTCATGTCCCTCACCAGCCAGTCGTTCGGCGATCTTTCGCTCAGCCTGGTTGAAGGTGGATTCGGACTGGTCGATCACGCCGGTTCGCTCACCGAGCTCCTCACCGAGCTTCGTGGTGTCCGCCTGCTCGATGTTCGGCTCCGGGGTCCGCTCGACCGCCATCGCCATGGCCGTCACCCCGCCCGCGACCGCACCGAGGACTTCCGCCCCTTCCAGGGTGGCCACCGCTCCGGCCGAGAGCTCCGCGATCGGGCCCGCCAGCACGCCGATGACGTCGATCCCCAGCAGTTCGGCCGCGCCCACGAGGACGTCGAACGCCCCCTCGGTGAGGATGCTGACGATGCCCGCGATCGCGAGCCCGAGCCCGGCCCCGTCGACCACGTCACGGACCGAGTCTTCGATGCGCTGGCGGGTGTCGACGACCCAGACCCGGAAGTCCGCGAATGCCGTCGACAGCTTCCGCAGGAACTGCGGGAGCACGAAGAAGATCGCCGTGTCGTGCCCACCGGCGAGCCTGTCCCAGAAGTCGTTCAGGGCATCGACGTCCGCGGAGTCGTTGTTCTCCACCAGCTCGAACATGCGGTTCTTGAGGTCGGCCGCCAGCGCCTGGACGGCGTCGCCGGCTTGTTCGAAGGCCAGCTGGATGTTGGTCAGCTTCCCGGTGTCGGCGTTCGGCACGTACCGGCCGATCCCGTGCGGCAGCCACCACTCCTCCGACCCCAGCAGACCCGGCCACGCCGGGCTGCCGCCGGCCTTCGGCGGCAGCAGCGGCGTCCACGGCGCCGGACCGGGTTGCGGATGGGAAGAGTTGTCCGCGGCCCAGTGGTTCAGCCCGGCCTGGTCGATGCCCGCGGCGACCGAGCCGAGCACGTCGTAGGCGCGGAAAAAGGCTGCGACCAGGGTGTGCATGGCGCTCTGGTAGCCGCGTTCGAACGCCTCGGCACCGTCTCCCGCGCCGGCCGCACCGGCATTGCCCTCCAGCGCGGTGAACAGTTTCAGCCGGATCTGGCGCACTTGCTCCTGCCCCTCGGCCAGGCCGAGAGCGACGACATGGAAGTCCTCGGGCGTGACGTCGACGACACCCTGCGGCGCACCGCCGTCATCGATCCGGGCCACGCCAGATACCCAGATTGGCCGACAGGGCTGCACCGTGGTTGTCGTGTGCGGTCAGGACGAATTCCCGGATACGCGGTAGGTCGGAGTGCAATTCCCTGACTGCGACAACCCATTCGCCATATGCCGTCGCGAAAGCGTTTTGCCCCTCAGCGTGCCCAATTCACCCTCCCCGGTGACTGACGGCGTCCGACCAGTCACGTTAGCGGCCGAGTCTTGGGTAATCGAACGGTAAAGTCAGCCGTCCTTGGCGACGACGCGGGTGAGCGCCGCGACGCCGATCCCCGCGACGGCGAGCACGATCCCCGCGACCACCCAGCCGACCAGCACCAGCACCGCGCCGGTGGCCGCGAACAGGGCGAACTCCACCAGGAAGCGGGCCGGTTCCGGCAGCCGGCGGCGGGCCCGCGGGGCGATGAACAGGCCCCAGATCGCGGCGGCCACCACCGGCAGCAGGACCGCGTCGACGATCGCCAGCGCCACCCCGCTGCCGAGCTGGGTGCCGGCCAGCGCCAGGCCGCCCAGCAGGGCCAGCTCGGTCAGGAAGCGGACCGTCAGCACCACGCCCGCGAACCCGCTCAGGCGGGGACCCGTCTCCGAAGTCATCGGGCCAGCCTAGGACCCGGGTCCACTGTGGACGTTACGGGTTCGGACCGGCACCGTCCGTGATCTCGGCCACACGACGTGATCATGTTGCGGTTCCGAATCGGTCCACCACGCCGCCACGCGTCGCTGTAACGACGGTCCACCCCTGCTCGACGTGTTAAGCGCATATCGCGACCGCGAGCCAAGGAGCCTGGTAGATGACCACATGTCGACTCTGCGGTTCGACAAACACGGCCAGCGTGGTGGACCTCGGGGCCACTCCCCCATGTGAGCGATTCTTGACCGCCGAGCAGCTCGACGAGCCGGAAGCCACCTTCCCGCTCCACCTCAAGGTGTGCACCGACTGCTGGCTCGCTCAGATCCCCCCGCTGATCGATCCTGACGACACCTTCACCGAGTACGCGTACTTCTCGTCGTTCTCGACGTCGTGGGTCGAGCACGCGAAGCGCTTCGTCGACGGGTCGGTCGAGCGGCTGGGACTCGACGAGAAGTCGTTCGTCGTCGAGGTCGCCAGCAACGACGGTTACCTGCTCAAGCACGTCGTCGGGCACGGCATCCGGTGTCTGGGCGTCGAACCTTCGGTGAACGTCGGGCAGGCGGCGCGAGACGCCGGCGTGCCCACCCTCACGGCCTTCCTCTCCGAGGAGACCGGCCGCCAGGTGCGCGAGGAGCACGGCCCGGCCGACCTGGTCGCCGCCAACAACGTCTACGCGCACATCCCCGACGTCCTCGGCTTCACGAAGGGCCTGCGCGCCCTCGTCGCCGACGACGGCTGGGTCTCCATCGAGGTCCAGCACCTGCTCACGCTGATCGAGAAGAACCAGTACGACACGATCTACCACGAGCACTTCCAGTACTACACGGTCGAATCGGCCCGGCGCGCCCTCGCGACCGGCGGCCTGACCGTGGTCGACGTCGAGCTGGTGCCGACGCACGGCGGGTCGATCCGGCTGTGGGCGCGTCCCGACGAGGTCGCGGGCGAGCCCAGCGAGCGGATGACCGACGTCCTGGAGCGCGAAAAGGCCGCCGGGCTGCACGAGCTGTCCGGGTACACCGAGTTCGCCGAGCGCGTCACCCGCGTGCGGCTGGACCTGCTGAAGTTCCTCATCGAGGCGCGCAACGACGGGAAGACCGTCGTCGGCTACGGCGCCCCGGGCAAGGGCAACACCCTGCTCAACCACTGCGGCATCCGCACGGACGTGCTGCAGTACACGGTCGACCGCAACCCGTACAAGCACGGCCGGTTCACCCCGGGGACGCGCATCCCGGTGCTGCCCCCGGAGCGGATCGAAGCCGACCGGCCCGACTACGTGCTCGTCCTCCCGTGGAACCTCCGGGAGGAACTGACCGAACAGCTGTCGTTCGTGGGTGAGTGGGGCGGAAAGCTCGTGTTCCCCATCCCCCGCCTGGAAATCGTCGAGGTGCAGTGAAGTGAAGGTCGTCCTCTTCTGCGGTGGCTACGGGATGCGGATGCGCAACGGCGCGGCCGACGACGTCCCCAAGCCGATGGCGATGGTCGGTCCGAGACCGCTCATCTGGCACGTCATGCGCTACTACGCGCATTTCGGCCACACGGAGTTCATCCTGTGCCTCGGCTACGGCGCGGCGCACATCAAGAACTTCTTCCTGAACTACCAGGAAACCATTTCCAACGACTTCGTCCTGCGGGGCGGCAAGGCCGAGCTGCTCTCGACCGACATCGCCGACTGGACGATCACCTTCGTGCAGACCGGCATCGAGTCGCCGATCGGTGAGCGCCTGCGCCGCGTCCGCGACTACCTCGACGGCGACGAGATGTTCCTCGCGAACTACGCCGACGTCCTCTCCGACGTCCCGCTGCCCGACATGATCGAGCGGTTCTCGAACACCGACGCCGGCGCGTCGATGATGGTCGTCCCGCCGCAGTCGTCGTTCCACTGCGTGGAGATGAACGAGGGCGGCATGGTCGGCTCGATCACGGCGGTCAGCGAGATGCCGCTGTGGGAGAACGGCGGGTACTTCGTGCTCCGCCAGGAGGTCTTCGACCACATCCCGGAGAACGGCGACCTGGTCGCCGACGGCTGCGGCGAGCTGGCCAAGCGCGGCCGGCTCCTGGCCTACCCGTACCGCGGGTTCTGGAAGCCGACCGACACGGTCAAGGAGCGCGCCGCGCTCGACGACGCGTACACGCACGGCAAGAAGCCCTGGGCGCTCTGGGAGCAGCCCGTCGCGAGCACCGCGTGATCGGGCTGCGGCCGGGACGGCTCGGCGGCGTCGTCGCCCTCGGCGCGCACTGCGACGACATCGCGATCGGCGCCGGCGGCACCCTGCTGACGCTCTGTGCCGGGCGTCCGGGCCTGCGGGTCGACGCGGTGATCCTGTCCGGCGGCGGCACGCCCCGCGAGGACGAGGAGCGGGCGGCGCTCGCGGCGTTCTGCCCGGGCGCGCAGCTCGACGTCACGGTCTTGAAACTCCCGGACGGGCGCTTCCCGGCGCACTGGGAAGAGGCCAAGAACGCCCTGGAGGAGCTGCGGCGGCGGACCGAGCCGGACGTCATCCTGGCCCCGCGCACCGACGACGCGCACCAGGACCACCGCGGGCTCGCCAAGCTGGTGCCGACGGCGTTCCGCGACCACCTCGCGCTGGGCTACGAGATCGTCAAGTGGGACGGCGACCTCGGGGCCCCTTCGGTGTACCAGCCGCTCGACGACGACGTCGCCGAGGAGAAGGTCCGGCTGCTGCAGACGCACTACGCGTCGCAGCGGCACCGCGGCTGGTACGACCGCGAGGCGTTCCTCGGCCTGGCGCGGATCCGCGGGATCGAAGCGGCCGCGAAGTACGCCGAAGCGTTTTTCGTCAAGAAACTCACTCTCGACCTGAAGGGCTGATCCGATGCGGGTGTTGCTGACGGGGCACAAGGGCTACCTGGGGACGGTGATGGCCCCGGTGCTCGCGGCCGCCGGTCACGAGGTCGTCGGCCTCGACTCGGGGCTGTTCGAGGACTGCCTGCTCGGACCCACGCCGGCCGACCCGGCCGGGATCGCCGTCGACCTGCGCGACGTGGAGGCGAAGCACGTCGAGGGCTTCGACGCGGTGATCCACCTCGCCGCGCTCTCGAACGACCCGCTCGGCTCGCTCGCGCCGGAGCTGACCTACGACATCAACCACCACGCGTCGGTGAAGCTCGCGAAGCTGGCCAAAGACGCAGGCGTGCAGCGCTACCTCTACGCGTCGACCTGCTCGGTGTACGGCGCGGGCGGCGACAAGCTGGTCGACGAGGACGCGCCGCTGAAGCCGGTGACGCCGTACGCCGAGTCGAAGGTGCGCGTCGAGGCCGACGTCCACGAGCTCGCCGACGACGGCTTCACCCCGGTCTACATGCGCAACGCGACCGCGTTCGGCTACTCGCCCCGGCTGCGCGGCGACATCGTGCTGAACAACCTCACCGCGCACGCGCACCTGTCCGGCGAGGTGCTGGTGCTCTCCGACGGCACCCCGTGGCGGCCGCTGGTGCACGCCCAGGACATCGCGCGCGCGTTCACCGCCGCGCTGACGGCGCCCAAGGAGGCCGTGCACAACAAGGCCTTCAACATCGGCACCGAGGACAACAACGTCACCGTCGCCGAGATCGCCCAGGAGGTCGTCGAGGCCGTGCCGGGCTCGACGCTGAACATCACCGGCGAGGCCGGCGCCGACCCGCGCTCCTACCGCGTCGACTTCTCGCGCTTCCGCGACGCCATCCCGGGCTTCGCGTGCGAGTGGTCGGTCAAGGACGGCGCCGTCGAGCTCATCGAGGCCTACCGCAAGTTCGGGCTCACCCGCGAGTCGTTCGAGAAGCTGTTCACCCGGCTCGCCTGGCTGAAGAGCGAAGGCGAAGCCGGCCGCATCGACGACACCATGCGGCGGCACTAGTGACGGGCACGCAGCTGCGGTCGGGGGCGGAGCTGCACGCCCTGGTCGAGAGGCTGTACCCGATCTGCCGCAGCATCACCGGCGACGGCGTGCGGCAGACCCTGGACATCATCGGCGAGCACATCGCGCTCGAGCGGCACGAGGTCCCGACCGGCACGGCGGTGCTGGACTGGACGATCCCGCAGGAGTGGAACATCCGGGACGCGTACGTCGCGTCTCCTGACGGCTCGCGCGTCATCGACTTCCAGGAGTCGAACCTCCACGTCGTGGGGTACAGCGTCCCGGTGCGGCAGCGGATGCCGCTGAGCGAGCTGCGGGAGCACCTGCACACGCTGCCGGACCAGCCGTCGTGGGTGCCCTACCGGACCAGCTACTACGCCCCGGCCTGGGGTTTCTGCCTCGCGCAGGAGAAGCTCGACGCGCTGCCCGACGGCGAGTACGACGTCGTCATCGACTCGACCCTGGCCGACGGCTCGCTGACGTACGGCGAGCACGTCGTCCCGGGTCGCGTCACCGACGAGGTCATCGTGTCCTGCCACGTCTGCCACCCGTCGCTGGCCAACGACAACCTGGCCGGCATCGCGGTAGCGGTGTCGCTGGCCCAGCAGCTGGCCGAGTCGCAGCCGCACTACACCTACCGGTTCCTGTTCATGCCGGGGACGATCGGCTCGATCACGTGGCTGGCCCGCAACTCGTCGCGGATCGACAAGGTCAAGCACGGCCTGGTCCTGGCCTGCGCCGGCGACCCGGGCCCGCTGACCTACAAGAAGTCCCGCCGCGACGACGCCGAGATCGACCGCGTCCTGCAGCACGTGCTGCGCTCGCGCGAGCACCGCGTTGTCGACTTCTCGCCGTATGGCTACGACGAGCGCCAGTTCTGCTCGCCGGGCTTCAACCTCGGCGTCGGCTCCCTGACGCGGACGCCGTACGCGGGCTACCCCGAGTACCACACCTCGGCGGACAACCCGAGCTTCGTTTCGCCGACGGCCATGGAGGACACCCTCGGCGCGCTTCGCGACGCCTTCGGCGTCCTGGACCGCAACCGCCGGTACGTCAACCTCAGCCCGTACGGCGAGCCGCAGCTCGGCAAGCGCGGGCTGTACGACTCGCTCGGCGGCCGCAGCGACGCCAAGCAGGCCCAGATGGCGATGCTCTGGGTGCTCAACCTCTCCGACGGCGAGCACTCGCTCCTGGACATCGCCGAGCGAGCCGGGCTGCCCTTCGACATCGTCGACGTCGCGGCCCGTGCTCTGCACGACGCCGGTCTGGTCAAGGAGTGAGCGACGTGGCCAACCACCGCCGTGCGCCGCGCTCGATCTTCCGGTCGGGCGCGGTGCGCGCGATGGCCGGAAGGTTGAGCTGGGGCCTCGGCGACCAGGCGGTGTCCAGCCTGACCAACTTCGCCGTCGGGCTGTACGTGGCCCGCTCGCTCGGGACGTTCGCCTTCGGCATCTTCAGCCTCGCCTGGGTGACCTACGGCGTCGTCTTGAACGTTTCCCGGGGTCTGGCCACCGACCCGCTGATGGTGCGGTTCAGCGCGGTGCCGGAGGCCCGCTGGCGACTGGGGGTCGCCAGCGCGTCGGGCACCGCGATCGGCGTCGGCTGCGCGACCGGGCTGATCAGCCTGGTCGCGGGGCTGGCCGCGGGCGGCCCGCTCGGCAACGCGTTCGTCGCGCTCGCCGTCGTCCTGCCGGGCCTGCTGCTGCAGGACGCGTGGCGCTTCGCCTTCTTCGCCCGCGGCGCGGGCAAGAAAGCCTTCATCAACGACTGTGTGTGGGGCGTGGCGCTCCTCCCGGCGCTGTACGTTGCCGCTCAGGTCCACACGGTCGTCGCGTTCGTGCTCGCCTGGGGCCTCTCCGGCGCGGTCGCGGCCGCCTACGGCTGGTTCCAGACCGGGATCCTGCCCCACCCCCGCGAGGCACTGGGCTGGTTCCGGCGGCAGCGCGACCTGAGTGTCCGCTACCTGGTCGAGAACGTCAGCAACAGCGGCGCGTCCCAGCTGCGCGCGTACGGCCTCGGCGCCATCGCCGGCATCACCGCCGTCGGCGCGGTCCGCGGCGCCGAGCAGCTCCTCGGGCCGTTCCTGGCCCTGCTCATGGGGCTGTCGCTGGTCACGGTCGCCGAGGGCGCGCGGGTGCTCCAGCGGGCCCCGCACCGGCTGAAGCACTTCTGCATGATCCTCGGCGGCGGCCAGGCCGCCGCCGCGCTGTGCTGGGGCCTCGGGCTGCTGCTCCTGGTGCCCGACGGCGCCGGCCGCTGGGTGATGGGCTCGGTGTGGGACTCGTCGTCCCCGCTGATCCTCCCGGTCACCCTGGCCGTGGTCGGCGCGAGCTTCGCCACCGGCGCGGCGGCCGGGCTGCGGGCACTGGGCGCCGCACCGCGGAGCCTGCGGTCGCAGCTGATCGCCTCCCTGTTCTACGTCACGTTCGGCATCACCGGCGCCTTCCTCGGTGATGCCGCCGGGTCCGCGTGGGGCGTCGCGATCGCCACGCTCACCGGCTCCGTCGTCTGGTGGTGGCAGCTGCGGCTCGGGCTGCGCGACTACGTCCCGCCGGAGCCGGGAGCCAACGAGACGACCATCGTCTTCGCCCCGCTCCGGGAAACGATCAACGAAACCACCGTGGTCTTCGAGCCGATCAAAGAGCCGATCAAGGAATGAGGACTCCATGACCACCGTCCCGCGGCTGAGCCTCGGCCTCCCGGTGTACAACGGCGAGGAGTACCTCGCCGAGTCGCTGGACGCCCTGCTCGGCCAGACCTACGAAGACTTCGAGCTGGTCATCTCGGACAACGCGTCCACCGACCGGACCGACGAGATCTGCCGCCAGTACGCGGACAAGGACTCCCGGATCCGCTACGTGCGCCAGCCGAAGAACATCGGCGCGACGCCGAACCACAACTTCGTGTTCGACGTCTCCCGCACCGAGCTGTTCAAGTGGGTCTCCCACGACGACCTCTACGCCCGCGACCTCCTCAAGCGGTGCATCGAGGCCCTCGACGAGCGCCCCGAGGTCATGCTCGCCCACTGCGACCAGGCGATCATCGACGGCGACGGCCGCATCGTCCAGCCGCTCGAGTACACGCTGGACACGGCGTCCCCGCACGCGCCGGACCGCTTCCGCGCGGTCCTGTTCGAGCCGGGCGGCGACGACTTCTACGGCGTCATCCGCACGGACGTCCTCCGCCGCGTCAAGCCGCTCGACAGCTACCACCACGCGGACCGGACGTACTCGGCCGAGATGGCCCTGCACGGCCCGTTCCACCAGGTGCCCGAGCTGCTCTACTTCCGCCGCGACCACCCGGGCCGCGCGGAACGGGCCAACCCGACCATCCGGAGCCGGTGCGCGAATCTGGACCCGCGGCGCGCGAACCGGCTCCGGAACCCCACCGTCCGCCTGCTCGGCGAGTACGTCTTCGGGTTCGCGGACCTGATCCGCCGCGCGCCGATCTCGGCCGCCGACAAGCGCGAGTGCTTCGGGCACCTCGGCGCCTGGCTGACCAACCGGGCGCGCTCCGGCCACGGCGAACGCGTCGAGGACCGCGCCCCGACCGCCTCCGACGTCGCCACGGTCAACGAGATCGTGGCCGGCCGGGAAGGCAGGCTCGCGTGAAGCGTGCCCCGCGCGTCGGCGTCTTCGGCCTGCTCGGCTCGGGCAACCTCGGCAACGACGGTTCCCTCGAAGCCGTGCTCGGCTACCTGCGCACCGAACACCCGGACGCGGTCCTGACCGGCCTGGTGGGCGGCCCGGACATCGTCCGCGAGCGGTACGGCGTCGACACCACGCCCCTGCACTGGAACCAGGCCGAGTACGAGACGGCGTCCGGCCTCCGGTCGATCGTCCTCAAGGGACTCGGCAAGCTGGTCGACATCGGCCGCACGGCCGCCTGGGTCCGCAAGCAGGACGTCGTCATCGTGCCCGGCATGGGCGTCCTCGAAGCGACGCTTCCGTTGCGTCCGTGGGGTTTCCCGTATTCGCTCTTCCTCCTCTCCGCCACCGGGCGGCTCTTCGGCACCAAGGTCGCGCTGGTCAGCGTCGGCGCCAACGAGATCAGCGCGCGGGCCACGCGGACGCTCGTCCGCTGGTCCGGCCGGCTGGCCGCGTACCGCTCCTACCGCGACGACATCTCCCGCGACGCCATGCGCGCGATGGGTGTCGACACCAGCCGTGACGAGGTCTACCCCGACCTCGCGTTCTCCCTCCCCACTCCGGCCGCCGGCGGCGTGCCGGGCACCGTCGGCGTCGGCGTGATGGCCTACTACGGCGGTAACGAAGACCGCGCCGACGGCGACCGCATCTACCGCCACTACGCCGACACGATGAACCGTTTCGTCGCGTGGCTCGTTGACCAGGGCAGACCCGTCCGGCTGTTCATCGGTGATCAGATCGACCGGCAGGTCGTCGACGAGATCATCGAGAAGACCGCTTCCCCGCTGGTGACGGCGGCGTCGGCGGAGACCCTGGGCGAGCTGATGCACGAGATGGCGACGGTGGACAGCGTGGTGGCCACGCGATACCACAACGTGCTCTGCGCCCTGAAGATCGCGAAACCGACCGTAGCAATCGGGTACGCGCCGAAGAACGACGTGCTCATGGCGGAGATGGGCCTCGACGGCTTCACCCAGCGGGCGAAGACCGTCGACTACGACCGGCTCCTCGAGCAGTTCGCCGAGCTGGAAAACCGCTCGGCCGAACTGCGCCAGACGCTCCTGGAACGGAACGACATGAACGCGCAACGGCTCAAGGACCAGTTCGCCGCCCTTTCGGCGGCCCTCTTCGGGGGTGCGCGATGAAGGCCATTCCGGTGCCCGAAATCCAGGGCGTGTACCTGTTCGAACCGACTCCGCACGCGGACGAGCGCGGCTTCTTCAGCCGGACGTTCGACCGCGAGGTCGTCGCGTCGGTGGGGATCGACCCGGACGGCTTCGCCCAGGACAGTCTTTCCCGTTCCCGCAAGGGAGTCGTGCGCGGGATGCACCTGCGCGGCGGCGCCGGCGAGGCGAAGCTGGTGCGGTGTTCGCACGGCGCGATCTTCGACGTCGTCGTGGATCTCCGACCGGATTCGCCGACATTCCGCAATGTCAAAACGTTCGAACTTTCCGGTGAGACGCAGGTTTCCGTATACATCCCGGCAGGCTGCGCGCACGGATTCCAGTCACTCACCGAAATCTCGGACGTGTCGTACCGTATCGATCGACCCCATGACCCGTCCGAAGACATTACGATTTCGTACAAAGACCCAGAATTGGACATTTCGTGGCCACTGTCGGTCACAATGGTCAGTGACCGGGATGAGCGCGCGCCGTCTCTCGGAGAGGCGTTGAAACCAACGAGGTGACCCCCATGGGAACGAACTTGCCCCGCTCCGTCAAGGCTAACGAGCGGCTGCACCGGGTCATCCCGGGCGGTGCGCACACTTACGCCAAGGGCTCGGACCAGTATCCCGACATGATGGCTCCGGTCATCTCCCACGGCCGTGGTGGCCACGTCTGGGACGTCGACGGCAACGAGTACATCGAGTACGGCGCCGGGCTGAGAGCCGTCAGCCTCGGCCACGCCCACCCGCGGATCCTGGACGCGGTCCGGGCCGAGCTGGAGAAGGGCAGCAACTTCATCCGCCCGTCGATCATCGAGGCCGAAGCCGCCGAGCGGTTCCTCGAGAACGTCCCGACGGCCGACATGGTGAAGTTCACCAAGAACGGCTCGGACGCCACGACGGCCGCCGTCCGGCTGGCCCGCGCGGCCACCGGCCGCCGGCTCGTCGCCAAGTGCGCCGACCACGCCTTCTTCTCGACCGACGACTGGTTCATCGGCACCACGCCGATGAACGCGGGTATCCCGGACGAGACGACGGAAGCGGTCGTGTCCTTCCCGTACGGCAACCTGCAGGCGACGGAGGAGCTGCTGCAGCGCCACGAGGGCGAGATCGCCTGCATGATCCTGGAGCCGGCCGCCGCGGTCGGTCCGCCCCCGGGGTACCTCAAGGGACTGCGGGAGCTCGCCACGCGCCACGGCGTCGTGCTGATCTTCGACGAGATGATCACCGGGTTCCGCTGGTCCGCGCACGGCGCGCAGGGCCTCTACGGCGTCACTCCGGACCTCTCGACGTTCGGCAAGGCCCTTGGCAACGGCTTCGCCATCTCCGCGCTGGCCGGCAAGCGGGAGCTGATGGAGATCGGCGGCCTGAACACCGACCGCGAGCGGGTGTTCCTGCTCTCCACCACGCACGGCGCGGAGACCCACTCCCTCGCCGCCGCGATGGCGGTGATGGACGTCTACCGCGACGAGGACGTCATCGGCAAGCTCCACGCCCTCGGCGACCGGCTCGCCGCCGGTGTCCGCGAGGTCGCGAACGGGATCGGGGTCGGTGACCACGTGGTCGTCCGCGGCCGTTCCAGCAACCTGGTCTTCGGCACGCTCGACGAGCAGCTCGTGCCGTCCCAGCCGTACCGGACGCTGTTCCTGCGCGAACTGGTGGCCGGCGGGGTGCTCGGACCGTCCTTCGTGGTCAGTGCCGCGCTCACCGAGGCGGACATCGACAAGACCATCGACGTGGTCGCCGGGGCCTGCACGGTCTACCGCAAGGCCCTCGACGCCAACGACCCGACGCCGTGGATGGGCGGGCGCCCGGTGCAGCCCGTCTTCCGCAAGCACGCCTGATCGATCAGCGGTACCGGCCGGCCAGGGAGTTCGCCCCGGCCGGCACGGGACCGGCTCCCCCACGGACGGGCCGGATTCACCCCTTGGGTCCGATGAGGACACTTGAGGGTGACTGTTTTCCGGCTCGTTCGTGCGTAACTTCCTGCCATGGGCAGATCTCGTGCGGTTCTCGTCGCTGCTTGCTCGCTCATGATCGCCGTGGCGTGCCCGGCGATCGCGCGGGCCACCGACGGGCCCGGGCCGGTGTGCGACCACCAGCCCGCGGAGCACGAGGAAGCGCCTCCCGGGGCCGTCCCCGTCGATCCGGGCGTCGACGGGGACCTCTCGGCCAAGACGGCGGCGAACCCGCCCGGTACGACTTTCTGGCTTCGCCCCGGCACCCACACGCTCGGCACCGACCGGTTCGGCCAGGTCGCCCCGAAGGACGGCGACGTGTACCTCGGCGCGCCGGGCGCGGTCGTCGACGGCCGCGGCGTCAACCAGGCGGCCTTCACCCAGCGGGCCCGCGACGTCGAGATCCGCGGGCTCAAGATCCGCGGGTTCGCCGCGCTCCAGGATCAGGGCGTGGTGAACCACGACTCCGGCGACGGCTGGCTCATCGAGAACACGACCATCGAGGACAACGCCGGCGCGGGGCTGATGGCCGGGGCGCGCCAGGTCGTCCGGCACAGCTGCCTGCGGAACAACGGCCAGTACGGGCTCAACGCCTACCAGGCCGGCGACGGCATCACCGGGCTCGTGCTGGAGGGCAACGAGATCACCGGCAACAACACCGGCGACTGGGAGACCAAGGTGCCGGGCTGCGGGTGCAGCGGCGGCGCGAAGTTCTGGGCCGTGAACGGCGCCGACATCAGCGGCAACTGGGTCCACGGCAACCACGGCGCCGGCCTGTGGGCCGACACGAACAACAACGACTTCCTCGTCGAGGGCAACCTGTTCGAAGCCAACGACGCCGAAGCGCTGTTCTACGAGATCAGCTACAACCTGGTCCTGCGAGGCAACACGTTCCGCGGCAACACCCTGGTCCAGGGCCGGGCGTTCGCGGCGCGTGGCGACAACTTCCCGGTGGCGTCGGTGTACCTGTCGGAATCGGGCGGCGAGCCGCGCGTACCGGCGCGGACATCGTCCGTCGACATCAGCGGGAACACGTTCGAGGACAACTGGGCCGGGATCACGTTGTGGGAGAACGCCGATCGTTTCTGCAACAGCCCGGCGAACACCTCGACCGGCTACTGCACCAAGGCGGCGGCGAAGTCTTCGTGCGCCGCGGGCACGATCGAGAAGTCCCCGGCGTACGACGACTGCCGCTGGAAGACACAGCGGGTGGAGATCCACGGGAACACCTTCCGGTTCGACGCCGGCCGCGTCGGCTGCACGAGCCTGTGCGGGCGGATGGCCCTCCTGGCGAACTTCGGGACGTTCCCGGATTGGTCGCCCTACAAGGGAACGGTGATCGAAGACGCCATCACCTTCCGCCAGGCCAACCGGTGGCACGACAACTCCTATGCCGGGCCGTGGACCTTCGTCGTGCATGACACCTCCAGGACGGTCGACGCTGCGGGCTGGCGGGCGGAGCCCTACTCGCAGGACGAGTGTTCTTCGTTCGACGGTGGGACCGCCGGCTGCTGATCAGGAGCTTGCCGACGGGGTCCGACACTTTTCGCCGCGACTTCGTTCCCTGACCCAGTTTTTCCTTGCTACCAAAGGGAAAAGTCGCGAAAGGAGGATTCCGGACAGCGCGCACTTCACCCATTTCAGTGATGGCGTTCGCACGGGTGTTCGGTACCGTCGGAGACATGCCAGCCATCCCCGACCCCCTCGACCGCGACGCGATCGACGTCGTCCTGTTCGACGCGATGGGCGTCTTGTACTCCTCCGCCGACGACGTCGGCGAACTGCTCGTGCCCTACCTTCGCAGCCAAGGCTGCGTGCTGCGCCGAGAAAAGATCGTCCAGCTGTACCAGGAATGCAGCCTCGGCAAGATGTCCTCCGCGGACTTCTGGGCGACAGCCGGAGCATCCGACGCATCCGACGAGGACTACTGCCGCAACCACCGGCTGACCGAAGGCGTGGTCGCGGTCCTCGCCGAGCTCGACGCCACCGGAGTGCGGCTCGGCTGCCTCAGCAACGACGTCAGCGAGTGGTCGAAGCTCCTGCGCGAGCGGTTCGGCCTCGGCGAGTACCTGACCGACTGGTTCATCAGCGGCGACACCGGAGTACGCAAGCCGGATCCCGAAGCGTTCACCGGCGTATGCCGCCGCCTCGACGTGCTCCCGAACCGGATCCTGCTCATCGACGACCGCGCGGAGAACGTCTCGGCCGCACGCGCCGCCGGCCTGCAAGCACTGCAGTACGGCACGACCCAACTGTCCACAATGGAGAATTTGCGGAAGGAGCTCAGACCGTGGTGAAGCGCGCGCTCGGCTCTCCTCGAAGACGTCCTGCCGGCAGACGCCGGTTGCAGAGGACGAGAAGCAGATCCTGGGCCAGGCCGGTGAGCGGGGTACCGGTGCCGTACGACCAGTCGAGATCATCCGCACGCAGGCCGACGCCGGTCAGATCGGTCCCGAAGTACTTCACTTGCTTCGGCTTGACCCCACCGAGAACCACTTCCAGCCGTTCCGGAGGCACTCGGCGGCCCAGCCCGAGGGCCGTGGTGATGTCGAGGCCGTGGATGACGTCGTGGCTGAGAGCTCCCTCCGGCCCACCGCCGGGCGGCTGCCACGGGTGGTCGGCGTTGTCCCGCAGCGAGGCGACCAAAGCCTCGCGCGAAAGCTCGGAGGCCTCCCGCCGAGCCACGCGATCGGCCATCCGGTTGAAGCGCCCCGCGGACTTCACCATCTCGCGCACGAACCGCCCGGTCGTGAAGCGAAACGGCATGGTCATGTGCGCGACGACCTCAGGAACCCGCCACCCGGCGCACAGGGTCGCCGAGCCCCAGTCGGCCGGCGCCAGCTCACCCAGCACAGCAGCCAACTCCCGCCGCTCGGCGGCGATCAGGTCTTGGATCATCGGTCTCTCCTTCGCGAGCTTCGCGGGTAAGTCACCCCACCGACGAACGCAAGCCGCCCAGACCGACACCGAGACCACACGAAGGAACCCGTTCACTCTGCGGGCAGCCCCGCGGCCGGGTTGAGCCGGGCTCCGCGGAGCCGGAGACCAGGCACTGGGCCGGCAGGGGGGGCAGGGGCCGGGACAGCGCCGGCGTGCGCCGCGCAGGTCCCCGGCCAGCCGGTACGGCAGTGCCCCGAACGGATCGAGCGGCGGGGCTGGGATCCGCTCCGACCGCCGCCCGCAGACGGCCACTCACGTGCGGCTCACCTCAACGACGACACGAACCCCACACCCCGGGCCCGCGCTCGTGAATCAAAGCCGTTCAGCCACGCGGTCCACCAGCCACGCCGTCGCCGGGACAGCCGCCAGCGCCGCACAAAACCCGCCCACCGCGTCCGTCGGGTAGTGCGCCCCCAGGGCTACCTCGGCCCAGCCCATCGCCACCCCCGCGACCACCGCCAGCCCCAAGACCAACACCACCGCCGGGGCCCGACCCCAACCCAGCCGGTCCGCCAACACCAGTGCGATCACCACCGCCAGCGCGGTCGCCAGCGCCGTGTGGCCACTCGGATACGAAAGGAACTCGCCATGGATCGTGCGGCCGACGATCGGCTTCAGCAGCGTCGTCACCGCCACCGTCGCCACGACGCCGAGCACCGTCAGCACGGCCGTCCGGATGCGGTGGACCAGGAAGCACACCAGCGCCAGCAACGCGACCAGGATCGTCGACCCGATCGGCTCGCCGCCGAAGTCGAAGACCAGGGCCACGTACCGCCATGGCGGCTGTACGCCGTCGATCGACGGGAGCAGCGCCGCGTCGATCCCCTTCAGCCCGGACTCGTGGAAGTGCAGGATGCCGAGCGCGACCAGCACCGCCGTCGCCAGGGCAGCCGTCATGGCCAGGGGGGCGCGCAGCGTGGCCGGCAGGGCCGCAGGCGCCGTCCGGACCAGCTGCCTCACCCGCGCGCCTCGATCGCCGCCTCGTATCCGGCGATCAACCGGTCCAAGCCGACCGCCGGCGTGAAGTCCTTCTCGTACCGGACGCGGGCCGCGTCGCCCATCTCGCGGTTTCTCTCGCCGACCACCGTGCGCAGCCGGTCCGCCAGCGAGCCGGCGTCGTTCGGTGCGTGCAGGAGGCCGGTGACGCCGTCGTCCACCAGTTCCGGGAACGCGCCGTGCGACGCCGCCACCGTCGGGACGCCCGCGGCCATCGCCTCGACGACCACCAGGCCGAACGCCTCCAGCCACGTCGAAGGCGCCACCACCGCCACCGCGTCGGCCGTCAAGGCACGGCACTCCGCCTTGTTCTGCAGACCTACGTACGACACGTCAGCACGTCCGGCCGCCCAGGTCGCGACCTCGTCCTGCATCGGGCCGGTGCCGGCGATGACCAGCGGGACACCCAGGGCACCGCCGAGGCGGTCCCAGGCCCGCATCAGCAGGCCGACCCCCTTCTCCTCGGTGACGCGGCCGAGGAACAGCACGTGCTTGCCGTCGCCGGTGCGGCGGACACCGGGGTCGGTGACGAAGTTGTGCTTCACCGCCATCCGCTCGCCGGGCATCCCGGCCGACACCAGGAGGTCACGTTGGGCCGCCGAAATGCAGAAGAACCGGGCGATGCCCGTCCACCACCGGCGCCGGTTCGCGGCCGTGCTCGCCGCCATCGGGAGCGTCGCCACGCGGGAACCGCGGTAGCAGCCGTGCTTCACCGCCGGCAACGGTGCGCCGCCGACGCACTCGGTGCAGATGCGGCCGTCGCGGTGGAGCGTCCCGGGTGGGCAGACCATCCCGTAGTTGTGGAGCGTCGCAACCGCGGGCACCCCCGCGTCCGCGCAGGCCGCGACCACCGACGGCGACAGCAGCGGGAAAGTGTTGTGGATGTGCACGACGTCCGGGCGGGACGCGCGCAGCCGGGCGGCGAGCTCCTTCCGCACCGCCGGGTTCCACGGGACCGTGAGCGGCACCGCGGCCTTGCGGGGCAGCGGCATCGCCGAGATGTCGTCGCTGCGGCGTTCGAACAGCGACACCTGGTGCCCGCCGTCGGCGAGCAGCGTCACCTCGGCGTCCACGACGTTGTTCTCGCCGCTCGGCTGCTCGGACCGGTACCGGTTGTGCACCACGAGCACCTTCACGCGACTGTCCCCTTCGCCGGGATGAATGCTTGTTCGTCGGACTGCGGCACCCCGCGGACCAGCAGCGACGCGGCCAGGGCCAGGTGCAGCAGGTACGGCGACGCGTCGCCGAGACCGGCTTCGGTGTAGGAGGCCGAAATGCAGTAGGTGATCAGGAAGATCGCGCACGCGCGAGCCAGCGACGGCGGCCGCAGCACGGCCACCACGACCAACGTGAGGAGGAACCCCGCCACCAGCGCGATCCCGACGAAACCCTGCTCGTGGTAGATCGCGAGCCAGCTGTTGTCGATCGGCAGGCCGTCGTAGGACTTGTCCGTCAGCCCGACCCCGAAGATGTACTCCGACGTCGTCCGTGGGGCCTCCAGCAGCGCGTCCCACACCTTCGCGCGGCCGGTCAGGCTGGAGAAGTTGTCCGCGCTCTGCCCGCGGAGGAACCACGCCTGCAGCGCGCCCGCCAGCACCACGCCGGCAACTCCGCCGACGCCGACCGTCCACGCGAACACCTTCCGGGCGCGGGCGCTGGTCAGCAGCATCGACAGGAAGGCCACGCCCAGCCCGGCGACCAGGCCGAGCGTCGCCGTGCGGGTGTGCGTGAGCAGCAACAGCCCCAACGCCGGCACCACGATGTACACCGCGCTGCGCCAGGTGGTCCGGCGCCCGAACCAGAGGAGGAGCGTGAGCCCGGCGATGACCGCCGCGTACTGGCCGATCTGCGGCGGGGTCAGCGGCCAGACCGCGCCCGACAGCCGGCCGCCGTACTCCTCCGGCATCGCGTTGCCGGGCGAGATCACGAGGCCGATCGCCACCGACGCGAGCACGACGGAGTACGTCCGAATGTGGGCGCGGACGAACGTGAAGCCGCCGTCCCACCAGCGGGTCAGCAACCAGAGCGTGGAGAGGAACACCGTGAGCCGGAAGCACCGGAACAACGCGCCGGCGCCCTCCTGCAGGTCGGCGCTGGACAGGATGCTCGACACCAGCAGCAACGTCAGCAGCAGCAGGTACGCGCTCGGCCGGATCCGCAGGTGCTTGTTCAGCGCCAGCGCGATCACGAACGCCGTCATCAGCGAGCCCATGGTGACCAGCTGGCTGACCGAGCGCGGCAGCGGGATGACCGTCTTCGCGCCGGTCGAGCCGAGCGTGTTGATGATCAGCAGGGCCCACGCCACCGCGGCCCACTTCGGGGTCGCCGACGCGCGCTCGGCCGCGGCCTCGCCGCGGATGCCCGCGATGCCGGTCTGCGTCGCCATGTCAGCCCCCGCCCTGTGCGGTGTACGTGCTGCCGGTGTCCTGCGAGTACGGCGAGCCTTCCCATTCGCCGACCTCGAGGATGCGGTCAGTGGTGTACGCGATGAAGGTCCACGGGCCGGCGTAGCTGTTGTCGTGCCAGCGGTTGTCCTGCTTGTACGTGATCGCCTCCTGGACGACGGCGCCCTTGTACGGCGACCAGTCCGGGTAGGTGCCGAAGTTCGAGAGCAGGCCCATCCGCCCGCACGACGCCTGGCAGCCGACGACCGCCGGGTCGAGGACGAACTTGTTGTCGTGGATGTCGACGTGCTGGGTCTTCCAGCGGCAGTCGCCCAGCAGCGGCCCGCTCGTGATGGCCGGGTCCGCGCACGTCTTGACGTCCGGCACCAACCGGGTGCAGTCCCCGGACGAGGTGTTGGCCGGGCTGTTGCAGTAGCGATCGGCGTTCTCCCACAACGTGATCCCGGACCAGTTGTTCTCCAGGTAGTTGCGGGAGATCTCGATCTTCGCCGTCCGCGCCTTGATCCGCGGCTCGCCGCCGGACTCGGAGATGTAGATCGCCGGGGTCGGGAAGTTGTCGCCCTTGTCGGCGTACCGGCGGCCGTCGACCCAGTTGTTCTTGCGGATCGTGTTGTCGCGGATGATCGCGTTGTAGCTGATCTCGTAGATCAGCGCGGCACTGTCGTTGTTCTCGATGAGGTTGCCCTCGATGAGGAAGTCGTTGTTGTTCGTGTCGGCCCACAGCCCGGTGCCGTGGTTGTCGTGCACCCAGTTGCCGCGCACGTCGGCGCCGTTGACGTCCCAGAACTTGACGCCGCCGGTGCAGCCGCAGCCGTCGATCTTCGCTTCCCAGTCGCCGGTGTTGTTGCCGGCGATCTCGTTGCCCTCGACGACCAGCGCGGTGATCGGGGTGCTGCCCGAGAAGGCGTTGATCCCGTACTGGCCGTTGCGGCGCAGGCAGTTTCCGCGCACCTGCTGGCGCGCACCCGCCATCAGGCCGGCACCGTCGTTGTCCTGGATGGTCGAGTGCTCGATCACCCAGCCGTCGCCGGAGTCGTGGTTGACCACGCCTTCGTCGCGGGGCGCGGCGAAGCCCTGGACGGTCAGGTACGTGAGCTTGACGTTCGTCCCGTGGCCGGTGAACGCGTACTGGTTGATCTTCCGGCCGTCGACGACCGCGCCGGGAGCGCCGATGTAGGCGTCGCCGTCCTTGGGCGAGACCTGGTCGTACTTGTCGTCGCCGAGGATGTGCTTGCCCGGCTTGAGCCAGAACGTCGTGCCGGCGGCGGCCGAGCGCGTCTTGGTGGCGAGGTCGCCGGGCACCGCCGGGTCGACGACGACCGCACCCGCCGGGGCCGTCGCCGGGCCGGCCGGTTCCTTGTCGCAGACCGCCGCGACCGACCCGCTGGGGGCCGGGGTCGCCTGGGCCGGGCCGCTGCTGTCCGGCCCGCTCGAGCACGCCGCGACCGTGAGGAGGACGCCGAGCAGCGGAGCGGCACGGCGGAGTCGGAAGCGGGCTGTCACGGGCGGGTCCTAACTGAAGCGGAGCAGGGTGGCGAGGTGTCCGGGGGTGCCGGAGCCGACGAGGGTGGTCGAAGGCTCCTTGCGGCCGAAGCCCGCGGAGTACCAGCCGAGGGGTGGGTCGATCTGACCGCGGTGGGCCGTCCACGACAACTCGGACGGCAGTTCGAGCACGGCGGTGTGCACCGGCGCGACCGAACCCGTGGCGGTGCCCTGCCAGCGCAGGTGGGCGACGTTCCCCTCGAGCCGGACGGTGACCGCCGGCCCCAGGTGGAACGCCAGGCGTGCGGCCGGGCGGGTGTCGCCGAGCACTTCGTCGACGATCTTCAGCACGTCGCCGTCGAGCTCGACCGTGCGGCGGTGGAGCGCGGGTGCGTAGCCGTCGTGGGCCGCCGTCCAGCGGGACGGGCCCTCGTCGGGGGTGCGCACGTCGAGCACCTTCGTGACCGCGTGCCGCGTCCACAGGAAGGGCCCGCCGGACACCGATTGGTCGGTCCCCGCCAGTTCGAGCGTGTTGTGACCGAGCGTCGACCGGAAGTACGACCGCCACCGCGGCTCGCCGTGGTAGCAGAAGGTTCCGGGGTCGGCCAGGATGTCGACGCCGTCGTGGCGGACCTCGACCGACAGCGCGTCGGCGTGGGCGTGCGCGGCGATGGAGAGGAAGCCGTGCGGCCCGCCGTCGCAGCGGGCCCAGATCCGGCCCGAGCGCAGGATCGTCATGCCCGCGTCCCGCAGGTGCGCGGGACGGCGGGCGGCGCGAACGCCGGTGGCGCGCGGAGTCCGGGCCACCAGCGAGGCCAGCAACGGTGTGCGGACGTCCTCAGCCGGGACCGGCGGCCACCAGCCGAGGCGGTCGAACAGCGCCTCGCCGGTCGCCAGCAGCGACGCCCAGCGGTCGGTTTCGAGACCGTCGACGATCAGGCCGAAGCCGTCGTCGGCGTCGCCTTGGCGCGGCGGGCGGAACCGATTGTCCACAATGGACACCAGGGCGTCGGTCATCCGGAGCAGGACGTCCCACGTCGAGTCCGGCACCGGGGTGCCCGCGGCATCGGCCTCGACCGCCGCCGCCAGCCCCAGCTCCAGCACCAGGCCGTGGTACTCGGACGCCAGCTCGGCGTTCAGTCCCGAGGCGAAGGTGTTGCGGGCCAGCTGGACGTCGAGGGAGCGCATCGCCTCGGTCCGCCAGCGCGGCGACTCCGGGAACCAGCCGAACGCGCACGCGGCGGCCAGCAGGCCGGCGTCCTCGGCGATGACGTGGTTGTTCGCCGACGAGCCGTGGCTGCGCAGCGTCGAGAGCCAGTTCTGGTGGTGCCACAGCTGCAGCTGGAAGTCCGGGTTGTCCTCGAACAGCTCCCCGGCGCCGGGCCAGCCGTCGAGCAGGCGGCGCGTCCAGACCCACGACAGCAGCCGGATGCCCAGCTCGATGCCGCTGACCCAGTGCGGCCCCTGCAGCGGCGGGTTCTCCGCCCACCACGAACGCAGGTGGGCGGCCACGCGGGAGGCGTAGTCCGAGTTGCCGGTCAGGGCGTACGCCGCGGCCAGCACGGTGAGGTGCTGGTGGCGCGACGGCTCCCAGATCTGCTTGATGTCGCCGACCGTGTCTTCCGAGCGGTACGGCACGTCGAACGCGTACACGTTCGAGGGCGCGCGCCGGCCGGTCTTCGGGTCGAGGCACCAGTCCGGCGACTCGAGATCCGAACGGACCACGCCGAAGTACTCGGCGCGGCCGGCCATCAACTCGTCGGCGGTGGCCAGCAGCCGCTTGACGGCCTCGCCGGACACCTTGTCCAGTGCCCCGGAAGGCAGCGCGGCCGTGAACCGCGGGTGCGACGGCCAGTCCGGCGGGGTCGGCAGGGCGGTCCGCCACTGCCGCTGGACGACGGCGTGCCGCGCACGGCCGACGACCTCCGCCGGCCCCATCCGGGACAGCCGGCGCAGGTACCAGCCGGGACCCATCATGTCCGGGCACCTGCCTTCCGCGGCAGCTCCGGCGCGACGCTCGTCATGCTCCCGGCACCCGCGTTCCGCAGCAGGTCCGGCCGGATCCACGCCCCACTCGTCATGTCCGGGCACCTGCCTTCCGCGGCAGCTCCCGCGCCACATTCGTCATGCCGGCGCACCCGCCTTGACCGGCAGCTCGATCCGGACCGGCGCCGCGTTGGAGACGCTCGCCTGTGCGGCGAGCGTGGCCAGCGTCGTCGCGGCCATCGAGGCGACCGAGATCGGCATCGGGCCGCCTGTCCGCACCGCCGACAGGAACGCGTCGACCTCCGCGGCCTGGCCCTTGTCGCGGCCCTTCGGGATCCGCGAGCTGGCCCACTTCTTGCGCGAGTACACCGACGCGCGCACGAAGTCGTCGAACTTCAGGACCTTGCCGTCCGCGGTGAGGTCGAGGGTCTCCTTCGGGAAGCCGGAGGAGCCGGTCTCGGCGTAGGTGATGACCGCGGTCGAGCCGTCCTCGTACCCGAGCGTCACCTGGAGGTCGCCGGTCGCGTACACCGACACGGGGTCGGCGTCGAGCAGCCAGCTCACGGTGTCGATGAAGTGCCCGCCTTCACCGGCGAAGCGCGAGCCCTCGGTGGCGGTCTGGTTGTACCAGCTGCCGTGGTCGAGGCGGCCGGCGTTGACCAGGTACCGGACCGTCGCCGGGCCGACGCGCGGGCCGAACTGGCCACGGGCCTCGTGCAGCAGTGGCGCGAACCGGCGGTTGAAGCCGACCTGGAGGCGGTCGTTGCCGGACTCCTCGATCGCGTCGAGGACCTTCTGCAGCTCCTCGGGGGACAGCGCCAGCGGCTTCTCGACGAACACCGACTTGCCCGCCAGCAGCGCCTGGCGCGTCAGCTCGGCGTGCGAGCTGTGCCGGGTCACGACGAACACCGCGTCGATCGACGAGTCGCCGAGGACGTTGTCGATGTCCGTGGACGCCGCGGCGAAGCCGAACTTGCGTTTCGCGTTGGCGCCGGACAGCGCCGACGTCGTCGCGACGTGCTCGAGCTGCACGTCCGAACGCTCGACCAGGTGCGGCAGCAGCATCGACGACGCGTAGTTGCCGGCGCCGATGAAGCCCAGGCGCACGGGCTGCCCGGCGGGCAGCCCGGTGGCCGGGGTCGAGACCAGGCCGACGCGGGCGGACGTGACCACGGGCTCCGTGCGAGCGACCGCGTCCGGGTAGCGGAACAGCACCGCGACGGCCTTGAGCTCACCCTCGTTCAAGGACTTGTACGTCTCGACCGCGGAGGAGAAGTCCGCGACGTGCGTGATCAGCGGCTCGACGTCGAGGCGGTCGCGCGCGATCAGGTCGATGACGCACTCGAGGTTGCGGCGCTCGGTCCAGCGGACCTGGCCGATCGGGTAGTCGCGGCCTTCGAGCTCGTACGACGGGTCGTAGCGGCCCGGGCCGTACGAGCGGGAGAACCGGACGTCCAGTTCCTTCTCGTAGTAGGCGTTCCACGGCAGGTCGAGCTTGCACTTGCCGATGTCGATCACGCGGCCGCGGTCGCGCGAGAGCTTCGCGGCCAGCTCCACCGGGTCGTTCGTGTTGCCGCCGGCGGCGAGGTAGGTCTGGTCGACGCCCGCGCCGTGCGTCAGCTCGTCCACGGCGGTGTCGACGATGCCGGACGCCGGGTGCGCGCAGGTCAGCGCGCCGAGGCTCTCGGCGAGTTTGCAGCGCTCGGGGTCGGGGTCGACGCCGACGACGCGCACGCCGGACGACGTCAGCAGCTGCACCACGAGCTGGCCGATCAGGCCGAGCCCGATGACCAGGGCGACGTCGCCGATCTGCGGCTCACCACGGCGCACGCCCTGCATGGCGATCGACCCGACGGTGCCGAACGCCGCGTGCCGCGGGTCGACGCCGGCCGGGACGCGCGAGTAGAGGTTCTTGGGCACCCAGTTGAGCTCGGAGTGCAGCGCGTGCTCGTTGCCCGCGCAGGCCACGAGGTCGCCGACCGCGACGTCGGTGATGCCGTCGCCGACCTGCTCGACGATGCCGCACAGCGAGTAGCCCAGCGGGGTGTAGGAGTCCAGTTTGGACGTCACCTTGCGGTAGGTCGCGGAGAGGCCGTTGGTCGCGACGCTCTGCATGACCTTCGCGACCTGGTCCGGGCGGGCCTTCGCCTTGCCCACCAGGGACATGCTGGCCTCGGACACCTTCATCATCTCGGTGCCGGTCGAGATCAGCGAGTACACCGTCCGCACCAGCACGCCACCCGGCTTGCAGGCGGGTTCGGGGACCTCGAGGAGCGCCAGTTCCCCGCTCTTGTAGTTCTGGACTACCTGCTTCACTTCGCTCCCGCTCCAGACATCGCGTTCCGGTACCAATACTCAAGAGTCAAGACGTGCCAGAGGTGCTTGCCGCGGTCCTCCTGGCCGGCGGCGTCCTCGGCGACCATCCGCTGCAGCGCCTCCCGCTGCAGGAATCCCGAGGAAACGAGCACGCCTTCGTTGACGACTTCGCGCACCAGCGGCGCCAGGTCGCGGCTCATCCACGCCCGCAGCGGCGCGCTGAACAGGCCCTTCGGCCGGTGCACGATCTCGCTGGGCAGGATGTTCAGCGCCGCGTTCTTCAGCGCCACCTTGCCCGCGCGGCCGACGATCTTCTTGTCACCCGGGATCTTGAACGCCGCGCGCACGACCTCGACGTCGACGAACGGGGTCCGCACCTCGGTGGACGCCGCCATCGTCGAACGGTCGGTGTAGGTCAGGTTCAGCCCGGGCAGGAACATCCGCGAGTCGGCCAGGCACATGCGGTTGACGAAGTCGTCGAGCGCCTGGTCGTTGTAGGTGTCCGCGTGCTCGGTCAAAACCGAGTCGACGTCGGCCGCGAAGTCCGGGTTCACCAGCGAGAGCAGCTCGGCCTGGTCGTACATCGTGTAGCTGCGCCGGAACGCCGTCTCCTCGGGCAGGCCCGCGAAGGACAGGAACCGCTTGGCGAACCGCACCGACCGGTACCCGCGCTTGGCCGAGGCCACCGGCAGCCGGTCCACAATGGACTCGACCGGACGCCGGACCGCGCCCGGCACCTTGTGGTAGCGCAGCGCGATCAGGTTCGCGAGGTGCTTGCGATAGCCCGCGAACAGCTCGTCGGCGCCCATCCCGGACAGCATCACCTTGACGCCGGCCTCGCGCGCGGCCGAGCAGATGAGGAACGAGTTGATCGCCGCCGGGTCGCCGATCGGCTCGTCGAGGTGGTAGGTCATCTTCGGCAGCAGGTCGAGCACCTGCGGCGCGATCTCGATCTCGTGCAGGTCGACGCCGAACTGCTGCGCCACGATCCGGGCGTACTTCAGGTCGTCCGGCATGGCCTCGAACTTCGCGTCCTCGGCGCGGAACCCGATGGTGTAGGCGGAGATCCCCGGCTGCGACCGCGCGGCCAGCGCCGTCAGGTAGCTGGAATCCAGGCCGCCCGAAAGGAACGTCGCGACCGGGACGTCGGAGAGCAGGTGCTTGGCGGTCGACTCGGAGATCACCTCGTGCAGGTCGACCTCGCCGTCGAAGGCCGCACCTTCCTCGGCGACCTCGCGCAGTGACCAGAACCGGCCGCGGTCGATCCGGCCGTCCGGGCGGCAGCGCAGCCACGTGCCCGGCTGCAGCTTCTCCGCGCCCTGGTAGGCGCAGCGGCTGTCCGGCACCCAGTAGTAGAGCAGGGACGCGATCAGCGCGGCGTTGTCGACCTGCAGCGACCCGCCCAGCTCACCGGCCAGCGCCTTCAGCTCGGAGGCGAAGGCGACGCCGCCGCCCCGCGGCACGAAGAACAACGGCTTGATGCCCAGCTGGTCGCGGACCAGGAACAGCTCGCCGGTGCCTTCCTCGAACATCGCGAAGGCGAACATCCCGCGCAGCTTCGGCAGGCAGTCCGTGCCCCAGCGCCGCCACGCCTGCAGCAGCACCTCGGTGTCGGACGTCCCCCGGAACCGGACGCCGGCCGCGGAAAGCTCGGCCCGCAGTTCGGGTGCGTTGTACAGCTCGCCGTTGTAGCTCAGCGCGAGCCCGTCGAGGACCATCGGCTGGGCGCCGGTCTCGGACAGGTCGATGATCGAGAGCCGCCGGTGTCCCAAGTGGACGGAGCCGCCGCCGACGGCGTGGTCGTAGCGGCCGGAGCCGTCCGGCCCGCGGTGGGCCAGCGTCTTGGTCAGCCGGTCGGTGAGCGGCCCGCCGTCCGGCCAGAGGTAGGTGCCTGCGATGCCGCACATCTCGAGTGGGTCCCCTTCGTCGCGGCGCGGTGGTCAGGAGACCTCCGCGCTCTTTTCTGACTCGAGCTCGGCGTTCAGTTCGCCTTTGTGCGCCGGTTCGCCGTGGTCGCGCTTGAACGGCGTCGGCCGCTTCGGCGGCTTGACCGGGGCGAACTTCTTCGTCGGTGCGTCCAGGTGGTCCGGCACGCTGACCTTGCCGGGCTCCGGCAGCGGTGCCGCGGGCGGCTTGGCCAGCGACGGCGGCGGGCCGACCGGCCGGACCGGCGCGATCCGCCGCGTCGGCGGTTCCGCGACCGCGACGCGCTCGGCGATGCGGGCGGCCAGTTCGTCGATGCGGTCTTCGTGCTCGACGACCGAGACGCGGTGGACGGACGGCGCCGACTTCGCGCGGCCGCGCAGCGCTGTGTGCAGGCCGTCCCACAGCGTGCCGTCGGACTTGTCGCGCGGGTCCGGGTCGACCAGCACCACGCCGACGATCGGGATCTGCTGGTCGGCGAGCTGCCGGGCCACGGTGTGCAGCCACAGCGTGTTCGCGTGCCCGGCCTTGACGACCAGCACGGTCTCCCGGCCGAGGTGCTCCAGGTCCGTCCACGCCGTGCCCGGCGAGACCGTGCCGACGCCGATCCGCCGCTCGGCCGGCTCGGCGGCCGGATCACCGGCGCCGACGACGGTGATCTCGCTCGACGTCTCACCGGCGAGCCGTCGGACGTCTTCGCCCGGCAGGTCGTCGAGGACGCTCGCCTTGCCGTCGGCGGCGAGCTCGGTGGCGATGTCGAGGGCGAGCGCGGCGGCGACCTTCGGTGCGCCGAGCTCCAGCAGCGACACCCGGGGCTCGTCCTTCTTGATCGCGCGCACCAGCGTGGTCGCGACGCGCTGGCGTTCGGACACCGCGCGCGAGCGCTGCCACAGCCGCGCCGGGCCACGGCGCTTCGACGGCAGCTGCGCTATCACGGACGCGCCGAGGTGCGTGGAGATCTCGCGGCGCAGCACCGGCCGGTCGCGCGACACCGCGCCGATGGCGGCGATCGCGATCCCCAGGACCAGGCCGAGCGCGAAGCCGATGCCGGAGTTCGTCGCGGTGGTCTTGAGGAACGCCTTGGGCAGCGCCCGCGGCGCGTCGACGATCTGGGTGCCCGCGGCGACCTGCGGGCTGCCGATGCCGGCCTGCTGGGCGCGGGAGTCGAAGTCCGACACCTGCGACGCGAGGGCGGCGCGGCGGCCGTACATGCCTTCGAGGGTGCTGGCGTTGGCGTTGCGGCCCTTGCCGGTCTCGTCGGCGATCTGCGAGTCGACCTTCGCCAGCTCGTCCTGGGCGTTCTTCCGCTGGTCGAGGATGGCCTTCGACTCCGCGGCCGCGGCGGCCTGGCTGCGCTGGACGTGGTCGGCGATGAACGCGTCGGCCAGCGCCTGTGCCTGCGCCACGGCCTCTTCGTTGCTCTTCGCCTTGACGGTGATCTGCATGACGTTGTTCGTCACGGGCAGGCCGGCGTAGTTCTTCATGAACTCTTCGGCCGACTCGGTGCTGCCCAGCTTCTTCAGCGCGCCTTCGGCAATCTGCGTCGTGGACAGCACGGCGACGTCGGTGCGCATCAGCGTGCCGCTGTCGGTCGGCGAGTCGTCCTGGTGGACCACGATCACCTTGGTGACCGCGGTCGGCGGCGCGGGCAGCAGGATCGCCACCAGTGCCCCGGCGATCAACCCGAGCAGCGCCGTGGCCAGCCACAACCGCTTGCGACGGCGGATCGCGACGAACAGGCGCTGGAGGTCGACCAGCGGTGCGGCCTGAGTTTCGGAGGTAGTCGTCACGCCGAACCTGCCAGGGCTTTCTCGGGGGCGTCTTCCGCCACGGGTTCGGCTTCCGGCCCGGACGACCGGACGGGATGGGAAAGGACCGCGCCGACGATCTCCTGGCCCGCGTCGGAGCAGGCCTCGGCGAGCCGGACGAGTTCCCACGCGGTGCGGGAGCCGGCGCTGAGCACGACCAGGACACCGGCGTCGGGGCCGGCGTCCGGCACCGTCGGCCGGCCGGCCGCGAACTCGAAGATCCGCAGCGGCACGGACAGCCGGTCGGCCAGCTCGGCGAGCTGCCCGGCGGCCAGCTTGCCGGTTTCGTCGTCCTCGGCGACGAGCGCCAGGACGTCGGCGGGGCCGGTGGCCAGCCGGGCCAGCACCCGGCGGTAGCGGATGTCGCGGTTGACGGCGTCGGCCGACGTCGCGATGGGCGGCAGCACCCACGGCCGGTCGCCGCCGAGCAGCCGCCGCAGCTTGCCGTAGAGGCCGGTCGCCGGGAGGCGGTCGCCCTGCGGCGTCGTGACGTCGACGCCGGCCAGGATCGGCGAGCCGAGCGCCGAGGCGATCTCCGGTTCGCCCCGCAGCCGCCGGTCGGCGCGCGCGGCGAAGAGGTGGCCGAAAACGCCGGCGAGGAAGAACAGGACCGCGCCCCCGGCGACGAGCTGCACCAGCGTCGGCGCGGCCGGCCCGGCCGGGCGCTCGGACGGACCGAGCACCACGGTGTTGCCGACGCCGGTCGCGAGGTCGGCCTGGTTGAGGTCGTTGATCGCCTGCTCCAGCGACGTCCGCAGGCCTTCGAGCTGCGTGCGGACCTGGACGCTCTCCACGGTCAGGTCGCCGCCGACGGTCTTGGCGAGGTCACTGATCTTCTGCGTGGTCAGCTGGACCTGCTGGCGCAGCGACTCGCGCTGTTCCTGGGCCAGCTGCACCGACGCGTCCGCGGAGTTGCTGGCCAGCTGGCCCGAGTACTTCACGAACTGCTGCGCGACCTGGTCGGCGAGCTGCTGGGCGTGCTCGGCGGTGTCGGCCGAGACGGTGATCGTCACGACGTTGCCGTTCGCGACCGACGCGGTGACCTGCTTCTTCAGGTCGGCGCCGCTCGGGTGCCACGGCAGCACGGCCGCGGCGCGGTCGAAGACGACCGAGCTGGTCGCGACCTCGGCCTGGGTGAGCAGCTCGTCCGCCTGCCGCGGTCCTTGGAGCAGGACGCTCGAGGACGTCTGGTAGCCGGGCGAGAAGAGCACCGACGCGCCGGCGCCGACGGCCGCGCCCAGGACGGCGAGGGCGACGAGCAGCCGCCAGCGTCTGCGGAGGACCTGCCCGATCAGGGCCAGGCGCACCGTGTCGTCAGTCAACGGCGGTATCTCCATTCCTGAGACGGGTACGCCGAACGGATCCACATGATCGGCCGGTTACCCGATCCGTCGTCGAGCCGAGTGCTTTGGTTACACGTCCGGTGACTTCTTGACCTAACGGCGATCAGGACTTCACGGCGTGCTCATACGCGGCGAGCAAGTTCTTCGCCGAGTTCTCCCACGAGAGCGTGCCGGCGACCCTGGCCTGCCCGAGCTTGCCCATCCGGACCCGCTCCTCCGGGTCGTCGAGCAGCTGCGAGACGAGCTTCGCGAACGCCGCCTCGTCGTTCGCCGGGGCGTAGACCGCCGCGTCGCCCGCCGAAACGCGCGCCTCGCGCAGCTCGAACGAGACGATCGGCTTGCTCATCGCCATGTACTCCATGACCTTGTTCATCGTGGAGACGTCGTTCAGCGGGTTGAGCGGGTCCGGCGACAGGCAGACGTCGGCGGTGGACAGGTAGCGGACCAGGTCCTCGTCGGGGATCCGGCCGGTGAACTCGACCTGGTTGGCCAGCCCGAGCTTGGCCGAGAGCGCGACCATGTCGTCGAAGGCGTCACCGGAGCCGACGAACACCGCGTGCCAGTCGGTCCGCCCGATCTCGTCCCGCAGCTTCGCGAGCGCGCGCAGGGCGTAGTCGACGCCGTCCTGGGGGCCCATCACGCCGAGGTAGGCGAGCATGAAGGGCTTGCCCTTCTTCAGCTCGGGCTCGACGGGGACCTCGTGGAACCGCTCGACGACCGGGGCGCTGCGCACCACGAAGACATCTTCGGGCTTCTTGCCGCCGCGGATCCGGGCGACCTGCTTGTAGCTCTCGTTCGTCGAGATGACGACGTCGGCGGCGCGGTAGGTGGCGCGTTCGAGGGCGCAGACCCCCCGGTAGAGCAGGTCCTGCCCGCGGTCGAACCGCGAGAGGTACAGCTCCGGGCAGAGGTCGTGCTGGTCGAAGATGAACCGCGCGCCCTGGCGCTTCAGCCCCTTCGCGACCAGGTACAGCAGGTCCGGCGGGTTGCAGGCGTGCACGACGTCGACCGGCCCGACCTTCCGCGCCAGCCGCAGCGTGTGCCACAGCGCGCTGCCGTACTCCTGCAGGTAGCCGGCGGGGCCGCCGGTCGCCGCCTTGAGCGGGTACCGGTGGATGTGGACGCCGTCGACGACGGCCTCGGCCTCGGTGTCGCGCTTGGTGCCCTGCGGGCAGATCACGTGGACTTCCCACCCGGCGTCGCGCAGGGTCGTGGACTCCTGCCAGACCCGCCGGTCGAAGGGGACGGACAGGTTTTCGACGAGGATGAGCGCTTTACCAGGCAAGGCCGGCATATCCCTCTTCAAGGCGACGCGTCTCGGCGTCGGGCAGGCGGACGAGGTCGACGATCTCCCGGTCGCCGCCGTGCGGCAGGGCCGCCAGGACGTCGGGGTCCTTGGTGCCGACGAGCAGGACGTCGGCGTGGTCCATCACTTCTTCGACGGACCCGGCGAGCAGCTGGCCGAGGTGCGGCAGGCGCCCCTCGATGTACTCGCGGTTGGCGCCCATCAGCCGCGAGAGGCTGACGTTGGCGTCGTAGATCTTGAGGTCGAAGCCCTTGCCGAGCAGCTTCTCGGCCAGCTCGACCAGCGGCGACTCGCGCAGGTCGTCGGTGCCCGGCTTGAACGAGAGCCCGAACAGCCCGACCTTGCGCTTGCCGGTGCGCGCGACCAGGTCGAACGCGCGCTGCAGGTGGTCGGCGTTGGACGCGAGCACGTGCGACAGGATCGGCACGCTGACGTCGGCGCGGTGCGCGGCGTAGACCAGCCCGCGCAGGTCCTTCGGCAGGCAGGAGCCGCCGAAGGCGAAGCCGGGCTTGAGGTAGGCCGGGCTGATGTTGAGCTTGGTGTCGGCGAGGAAGACGTCGATCACCTGGTGCGAGTCGAGGCCGAGGGCCCGGCAGACCGCGCCGAGCTCGTTCGCGAACCCGATCTTCAGTCCGTGGAAGGAGTTGTCGGCGTACTTCGTCATCTCCGCCACCGGGATCGGCACGCGGAAGACCGGGCCGGGCAGCCCCTCGTACAGCCCGGCGACGGCGTCCCCGCTGGCCGCGTCGATCTCGCCGATCACGGTCTTCGGCGGGTCGAAGAAGTCGCGGACGCTGGTGCCCTCGCGCAGGAACTCGGGGTTCACCGCGACGCCGAAGTCGACGCCGGCCGTGCGGCCCGAGGACTTCTCCAGGATCGGGATCAGCAGGTCCAGGCAGGTGCCCGGCAGCATCGTGCTGCGGAAGACGACGGTGTGCCGCTCGCTCTTCTTCGCGATCGCCTCGCCGATCTCCTCGGCGACGCGCTCGAGGTAGACGGTCGAGAGGCTGCCGTTCGGCGCCGACGGCGTGCCGACGCAGATCAGCGAGATCTCGCTGTCGGCGACGGCTTCCGCGACGTCGGTCGTGGCTCTCAGCGCGCCACTCGCGACGACCTCGGCGGTCAGCTCGCCGATCCGCTCCTCGACCACCGGGGCCTTGCCCTGGGTGATGAGGTCGATCTTGACCGGGTTGACGTCCACGCCGACCACCCGGTGCCCCTGCCCCGCCAGGCACGCGGCGGAGACACAACCGACATAACCGAGCCCGAAGACACTGATCCTCACGCCAAAACCTCCGCTATTCCGCGCGACCCTCAAGTTGGTCGGCCGGGCCCCCTGGATCGTTACCGGGAGGGCGGCGAACGGGGTAAAGCGTGAGGAGGCCGTTAGGCGTAACGGTTTTCCCGTAAGAATCGGATGTCGAATTGCATCTTGCAGTGGGTGGGCAACGCGGTCGACGCGGTTGTCGTCAGGCGGTGCCGAGAAGGGGCCGATCCGCCGGACGCGGATCGGCCCCCCGGGAAAGCTCGCGTCAGTTGTTGTTCACGAAGGTGGTCGCGAGACTCTGCCCCTTGCTCGTCGCGGCCGAGTGGTTCTCGATCGGCGACACCGTCGAGTTCTTGAAGCAGATGTACGTCACACCGGAGTCGGTGCCGCCGTTGGACGGGTCGGGGTTGATGCCGAGGTCCTTCGCCGTCGCGTAGGAGGCTTCGCCGATGATCTGCGTCGGCCCGGTGTCGCCGATGACCGCGTACTCGACCTTGCCGTTGTAGATCACGGCGCAGGAGCCGCCGCCCTTCAGCTGCGACGACGAGTACTTCCAGATGCTGCTCGAGCTGGGCACCACGATGTAGGGCAGCTTCGCGGCGTTGAGCGGCTTGCCGTCGGACTGGTGGAACGCCGTGTCGTCCTGGTAGCAGCAGTCGGTGTTCTCGTTGCACTGCGAGGAGCGCTGGCCGTCGCAGTCGATGTCCATGTCGGCTTTCCAGAACACGGCGCCGTTGGCGTCGCAGACGGCGACGGTCTTGGCCGAGACGTCTTCGTCGGTCTTGTACTTGCCGTTGGAGATCTGCTTGCAGCTGTTCGTCTTGGCGAGCAGCTGGGCCGCGGTCGGGGCGGCCGCGGTGGTCGCGGGTGCCGCGGCCGGGGCGGGGGCTGGCGCCGCCGACGCGAGGGCCGAGGGCATCACGGCCGCGGCGAGCGCCATGGTCGCGAGCAGGATCAGTTTCCGCATTCCTGGTGCTCCCTTTAGTTAGGAAACTTTCCTTACGGCGGCGAGGCGACCAGGATGCACCCGCGCGAGAGCGCGTACAAGACCCCGCGGTGCGGGAATTTCCCATCAGGTGAGCGAAGTTGACGAAAAGGCTGCTCACCGGAGTCCGGGGCGCGGGACGGGGCCCGGGCGGTGTGCCGATGGCCGGGACCGGCCGACTCAGCGGAATCCGGCTTAACGGACACCGCGCCGGAACACGCGGCTCACCCAGTTCCCGGCCCGCCGCTGCCCGGCGACGAGCACGTCGTCCAGCCAGTCGCCGTCGAGGTCGTGCCGGAGCTCGGTCCGCGCCTGCAGCCACTCGTCGTGGCTCGCCGCGCCGCCATCGCTCGTATACACCCGTGTCGCGCCCGCCTGCCGCAGCCGGCTCAGCACCCGGCGGTCGTACGCACCGAACGGCAGCGAGAACCGGCGCACCTGACGTCCGCACAGGTCGCCGAGCAGATTCGGCGCGTCGGTCAGCTCGCGACGGGCGTGACGCTCGTCGAGGTGGCGCCAGTCGCGTGGCTCCCAGCCGTGCGAGCCGATCTCCATCCCCGCGCGCACGAGTTCGCGCAGGCCGCCGCGCTCGAGGTAGCCGCGCTGGCCGAGGCGGCCGGCGAGCGGGAAGAACTCCGCCGTCAGCCCGCGGTCGACCAGCCTCGGCAGGGCGATCTCGACGTCGGACTCGTTGCCGTCGTCGAACGTGAGGTGGACGTCTTCGCGCTCGGCGACGGCCTCGAGCAGCTGCTCGAACTGCTCGACCGTCACCCAGCGCTCGTTCTCGCCCGGGTCGAGCTGACGCGCCGGCCGCCCGATCCCGTGCAGGGCGAGGTTCACCGTCACCACTCCCACCGCCTGCCACCGCGAGTAGTCGATTTGTTACCTCGATTAATCGCCATGGCAAACGGGTGAGTTACAGGATTCGGCGAAAATCAGCCCTTCCGGATTTCCAGGGTGCAGCACTTGGGTCCGCCGCCGGCTTTCCGCAGCTCGGAGATGTCGACGTAGACCGGCTCGTACCCCCGATCGGCGAGGAGTTCACCCAACCGGGTGGCCTCGACAGGCAGGACGACATTGCGGCCGTCGGAGACGCCGTTGAGGCCGAAACACTCCGCGTCTTCTTTCGTCGCTCGCACGGCGTCGGGGAACAGCCGCTCCAGCACGCGGCGCGAGCCGGCCGAGAACGCCTCCGGGTAGTAGACGATCTGCGCGCGCATCGTGTCCGTCGCTTCGGCGAGCACGAACAACGCCGTGTCGAGGTGGTAGTACAGCGGGTCGACCAGGTGCAGCGAGACGACCGGGACGCCGAGGACCTCCTGGGCTTCGGCGTGCGCGGCCGGGTCGGTGCGGAAGCCGGTGCCGGCCAGCAGCAGGGTGCCGGTCCAGGCGAAGTCGCCCTCGGCCTCGTTGATCTTCTCCGGCATGGTGATGTCGCGGTAGCCGTGCTCGACGAACCAGCGGCGGAAGTGCTCGGCCTCGGCGGCGCGCTGCGGCGCGCGGAACCGCGAGCCGAGCACGCGGCCGTCGACGACCGTGCCGGAGTTCGCGGCGAAGACCATGTCGGGCAGGCCGGGCTGGGCGTCGATCTCCTCGACGGTGTGGCCGAGGCGGCGGTAGGTGTCGCGCAGCTCGGTCCACTGCGCCATCGCGACGTCGGCGCTGACCGGCTGGGTCGGGTCCATCCAGGGGTTGATCACGTAGTCCACCGCGAAGTGGCGCGGGGGGCACATCAGGTATCGACGGGTGGTCGGTACGCGCATCGCCTGCATGATTGCAGGGTAAGGGGCACCTAATATCGCAATCAATCGCTGTTCGCTGCGTGTATCTGTGCTAAGTGTTGCGTGTGAACACCATCGACCAGCGAATCGTTTCGTGCCTCGTGGCGAACGCGCGCTCCAGCTACGCGGAGATCGGCAAAGTGGTCGGCCTGTCCGCCCCGGCGGTGAAGCGGCGGGTCGACCGGCTCCTCGAAACGGGCATCCTGCGGGGCTTCACGGCGGTGGTCGACCCGGAGGCGCTGGGGTGGGGAACGGAGGCGTTCGTCGAGGTCACGTGCCAGGGCAACATCACGCCGGCCCGCATCCGCGCCCGGCTGGAGCCGCTGCCGGAGGTGGTGGCGGCGTACACGGTATCGGGAGCGGCGGACGCGATCGTCCACCTGCGAGCGGCGGACATCCACCACCTGGAGACGGCGCTGGAGCGGCTGCGCGGGCTCGAGATCGTGGACCGGACGGTATCGACGGTGGTGCTTTCCCGGCTACTGGAGCGGCCCCCGACCCCGGAGAGCTGAGCGGGCGCGCGCCTCCGGCCCCCGTCTTCCAGCCTAGCGGCGGGGACCGACAGTTCCGGGCGGATGCGCGCGGGGTGCGCGGGGTCGGTCCCCAGGTCGCGGCACTTGTGGATAGGTCCGCGCGCTTTCACACCGCCCCGCGGCACCTGAGGACAGCCGCCGCTTCTTCCACAGGTCGCGGCACTTGTGGACAGGTCCGCGCCCCGGGTCATCGGGGCCGCCGAACTGTCGGCCGTCGCCGATACGCTGGACACCGGGGGCCGGAGGCCTGCTCAGCTCGCGAGGGCCCGCAGGACCAGGGGTGCCTCGTCCGGGTGCAGGCGCAGCTCGGTGCGGCCGCCCGCCGCGTGGAACGTCACCGCCTGCCGGTCTACCGCCTGCATCGTCAGCTCGCCCGGGTCGAACTCCGCCGCTTCTCCCCCCACCGGGAGCCACCGCACCGGGCCGTCGCCCACCGCCAGCCTGCCTCGGCGTTCGCGACCGGCCGTCAGCTCCTCGGAGCGCAGTACGCACGGGATCTCGACTCGCGCGCCGCGCGCGAAGGCCGCGGCCCGGGAACGGCGACGGCGGCCGCCGAACAGCTCCGTCATGTCGATCATCGTCAGCAGGTTGCCCACCAGCACCACCAGCAATTCCCCCATGCACCACTAATACCCTGACGCGATGACCGACAGCATCGTCAGCGAGCACACCGGAGGCGTCGCGCTGCTGACCGTCGACGCGCCCGGCAGCCGCAACGCGCTCACCCTCGACCTCTCCGCCCAGCTCGCGGCCGCCGTCGAAGCCGCGGAACAGGACGAGTCGATCCACGCCGTCGTCGTCACCGGCACGCCGCCCGCCTTCTGCGCCGGCGCCGACCTCTCCGCGCTCGGCCGCGCCGACGAAGCCGGCCTGCGCGCCATCTACGAGGGCTTCCTCGCCGTCGCGCGGTGCACGCTGCCGACCATCGCCGCGGTCGGGGGCGCCGCCGTCGGGGCCGGGCTGAACCTGGCGCTCGCCGCGGACGTCCGGCTCGCCGGGCCGCGCGCCAAGTTCGTCGCCCGGTTCCTCGAGCTCGGGCTGCACCCCGGCGGCGGGATGACGTGGATGACGCAACGCCTGGCCGGCCCCCAGCAGGCCGCGGCGATGACGTTGTTCGGGCAGCCGCTCGACGCCGAGGCCGCCGTGCGGGCCGGGCTGGCCCTCGAGGTCGTCGAAGGCGACCTCATCGCCGCCGCGATGGAGCTCGCCGCCCCGGCGGTCGCCGCGCCGCGGGAGGCGCTGTTGGCCACCAAGCGCAGCCTCCGGACGACCGCCTCGCTGGCCGCGCACGCCGACGCCGTCGACGTCGAGATCGAGCCGCAGCTCGCGTCGCTGGCTTCGCCGGAGTTCGCCGAACGGCTCGAGGCCATGCGGGCGCGGATCCGTTCCCACTCCTGATCCCAGCAGGTGGACACCCCTACGCGAGACACGAGTCACAGCGAGGACAGGGGTTTACCCGTTACCATCGGTTACACGTATTTGTCGGACCAGCGCAGGAGAACCGGTAGCGCAGCAATGAGGTCGCTCCGGACGCCGGGAGTCTAGGAACATCGTGGTCGGGCGCGAGCTAACCTCGTGGTAGGGCCTGGTGATCCGCGTGTCACTGCACCGGGCAGGCGACCGATGGCCGCAACGTCGGGAGAGAGGGAATCCCTGACCCATGAGCACGAGTGCGAACGGCAACGGCGCTGGTCACGGCTCGCTCGCCGCGACCAGGCCGACCGAGATCAGCAAGCTGGACCGGGTTGTCATCCGGTTCGCCGGCGACTCGGGTGACGGCATGCAGCTGACCGGCGACCGCTTCACGTCCGAGGCCGCCGCGTTCGGCAACGACCTGTCGACGATGCCGAACTTCCCCGCCGAGATCCGCGCGCCGCAGGGCACGATCCCCGGCGTCTCGAGCTTCCAGGTGCACTTCGCCGACTACGACATCCTCACGCCCGGCGACCGCCCGGACGTGCTGGTGGCGATGAACCCGGCCGCGCTCAAGGCGAACCTCGGCGATGTCCCGCGCGGTGGGACGATCATCCTCAACACCGACGACTTCATCAAGCGCAACCTGACCAAGGTCGGCTACGCCACCGACCCGCTCGACGACGACACGCTCGCGCCCTACCAGGTGCACCGGGTCGCCATGTCGACGCTGACCCAGGGCGCGCTCGCCGACACCGGCCTCGGCAAGAAGGACGCCGAGCGCTGCAAGAACATGTTCGCCCTCGGCCTGCTGTCGTGGATGTACCACCGGCCCACCGAGGGCACCGAGCGGTTCCTGCGCGAGAAGTTCGCCAAGAAGCCGGAGATCGCCGAGGCCAACATCCTGGCCTTCCGGGCCGGCTGGAACTACGGCGAGACCACCGAGTCGTTCGCGACGACGTTCCAGGTCGCGCCGGCGAAGCTGGCCCAGGGCACCTACCGGCAAATCACCGGCAACACCGCGCTCGCCTACGGGATCGTGGCCGCCGGGCAGCGCTCCGGCCTGCAGATCCTGCTCGGGACCTACCCGATCACGCCGGCGTCGGACATCCTCCACGAGCTGTCCAAGCACAAGAACTTCGGCATCATCACCTTCCAGGCCGAGGACGAGATCGCCGGCATCGGCGCCGCCCTCGGCGCGTCGTACGGCGGCGCGCTCGGCGTCACCTCGACGTCCGGCCCGGGTGTCGCGCTGAAGTCCGAAGCCGTCGGCCTCGGCGTGATGGTGGAGCTGCCCCTGGTCGTCATCGACGTCCAGCGCGGTGGCCCGTCGACCGGCCTGCCGACCAAGACCGAGCAGGCCGACCTGCTGCAGGCGATGTTCGGCCGCAACGGCGAGTCGCCGGTCCCGATCGTCGCGCCGCTGTCCCCCGCGGACTGCTTCGACGCGGCCGTCGAGGCCACCCGGATCGCGCTCAAGTACCGCACGCCGGTGCTGCTGCTCTCGGACGGCGCGATCGCCAACGGCTCCGAGCCGTGGCTGATCCCGGACGTCGAGACGCTGCCCGACCTGCGCGTCGAGTTCGCGTCCGAGCCGAACGCCGACAACGACTCCGGCGAGTTCTGGCCGTACGTGCGCGACCCCGAGACGCTCGCCCGCGCCTGGGCCATCCCGGGCACCCCCGGGCTGCAGCACCGCATCGGCGGGCTGGAGAAGGCCGACAAGACCGGCCACATCTCCTACGACCCGGACAACCACGACAAGATGGTCCGGCTGCGGCAGGCGAAGATCGACGGCATCGACGTCCCCGACCTGGTCGTCGACGACCCGAGCGGCGGCAAGGCCCGCGTGCTCGCGCTGGGCTGGGGCAGCTCGTTCGGCCCGATCGGCGCGGCGTGCCGGCGGGTGCGCAAGCTCGGGATGCCGATCGCGCAGGCCCACCTGCGCCACCTCAACCCGCTGCCCGCCAACCTCGGCGACGTCCTGCGCAGCTACGACAAGGTCGTGGTGCCGGAGATGAACCTCGGCCAGCTGTCCCTGCTGCTGCGCGCGAAGTACCTGGTGGACGTCCACTCGCACACCAAGGTCGCCGGGATGGCGTTCAAGGCCGAAGAGCTGCAGAACCTGTTCTCGGAGATCATCACGAGCATCACTACGGAGGCGGCGAAGTGACCGCGATCGACATCGGGCTTCCGGCCATCGGTGGCCTCGACCTCGTGCCCACCACCGAAGAGCCCCAGAAGGCCAAGGACTACAAGTCCGACCAGGAAGTCCGCTGGTGCCCGGGCTGCGGCGACTACGTCGTGCTCAACGCGGTGCAGTCCTTCTTGCCCACGCTGGGCCTCAAGCGCGAGAACATCGTGTTCATCTCGGGCATCGGCTGCTCGTCGCGCTTCCCGTACTACCTCAACACCTACGGCATGCACTCGATCCACGGCCGCGCGCCGTCGATCGCGACCGGGCTCGCGACCACGCGCCCGGACCTGTCGGTGTGGGTCGTCACCGGTGACGGCGATGCGTTGTCCATCGGCGGCAACCACCTGATCCACGCGCTGCGCCGCAACGTGAACATCAAGATCCTGCTGTTCAACAACCGGATCTACGGCCTGACCAAGGGTCAGTACTCCCCGACTTCGGGCCAGGGCATGGTCACCAAGTCGACGCCGATGGGGTCGGTGGACACGCCGTTCAACCCGCTCTCGCTGGCGATCGGCGCGGAGGCGTCGTTCGTGGGGCGGGCGATGGACTCCGACCGCAAGGGCCTGACCGAGGTTCTGCAGGCGGCGGCCGAGCACCGCGGGTCGGCGCTGGTGGAGATCTACCAGAACTGCCCGATCTTCAACGACGGCGCGTTCGACGTCCTCAAGGACGCCGACGAGGCCGCCACCCGGCTGATCCCGCTGCGCGCGGGCGAGCCGATCCGCTTCGGCCCCAACCAGGAGTTCGGCGTCAAGCGCGGCGAGTGGGGCGGCCTGGACGTCGCGAAGGTCGCCGACATCGGCGAAGACAACGTCGTGGTGCACGACCCGTCGATCCAGGACACGTCGTACGCGTTCGCGTTGTCGCGCCTCGGCGACCAGAGCCTCAACCACGTCCCGACGGGCATCCTCCGCCAGGTCGAGCGCCCGACGTACGACGACGGCGCCCGCGCCCAGGTCGAGCAGGCCCGCGCGGCCCGCAAGCCCGACCTGCAGGGCCTTCTGCGCGGCAAGGACACCTGGACGGTCGCGTAGCTTTTCGCTTCTCCGAAGGCCGCCACGCCTCGCGCGTGGCGGCCTTCGCCGTTTCGGGGGTTGCCAGACTTAGGACACGTGTCCTAAGTTTTGGGTCATGCGACCTTTCGTATTCTTCGACGTCCGGACGTCCGATGTGGACGGCACCAAGCGGTTCTTCGGCGAGTTGCTCGGCTGGCAGACGTCCGGTGCCCTGCTGACCGACGGCGGTGCGCCGTGGGGCGGCCTGACCGAGCTGGCTGCCGGCGACGACCGCGCGCCGCAGTGGCTGCCCTACGCGCCGGTGTCCGATGTGGACTCCGCGGCGGCGAAAGCCGTGGCACTGGGCGGAAAGGTCGTGCGCGAGCGCACCGACCTCCCGGTCGGCTCCCTGGTCGTCGTCACCGATCCCGGCGGCGCGGCCCTGGTCCTGTTCCAGGCGGCCTGAAACGACGAAGGGCCGCCCGGAGGCGGCCCTTCGTCACGGAAAACTCAGCTGAGCGGCCGGAACCCGACCCGCTCGGCGTCCTCGGCGGTCCGGAACCACACCTCGGCCACCATCTTCGGGAACTGCGCCGATTCGTCGGTGCAGTACCGCAACGCCGTCACGCTCGCCTTCACCTCGAACCCGTCACCCGGCCGGCCGCCACCGGGCCGCGGCATCGCCGAACCAGGGCCGAACGGGCCGGGCGGGACCGCGTCGGCGGGCTGCTGCCGCGCGGGCGGGGGCTCCGGTGCCGCGAGG
Source organism: Amycolatopsis sp. NPDC005961 (assembly GCF_040629235.1). Taxonomy (NCBI): domain Bacteria; kingdom Bacillati; phylum Actinomycetota; class Actinomycetes; order Pseudonocardiales; family Pseudonocardiaceae; genus Amycolatopsis; species Amycolatopsis sp. NPDC005961. The sequence continues at coordinate 127,816 of NZ_JBEXVF010000011.1, forward strand.
GCGGCCTGGTTGGGCTGCACCGACGGCTCGAACAGCGAACCGCTGTGCCCGCCGGAGTGGTCGGTCTCGCGCCGCTCGACGGTGCGCATCGACGGCTGGATCGGTTGCGGCGTCTCGAATCCGCCGCGCAGCGCCTCCCGGGGCTGCCGCTTCGGCAGCACCTGCGTCGCCTCGGCCGGGGTCTCCGGCGGCACGTCCGGGTCGCCGTCGTCGCCGGCGAACGCGTACTGCGGCGCCTCCTCCGGCTCGTCCTCGTCGACCTGGTCGCCGCCGACCGACAGGTAGCGCGTGCGCTCCATCGGCTCCTCGAACGCCGAGCGCTCCGACGGCGGCTCGTGGTCGAACCAGTCCGGCGCCGGCGCGTCCTCGCCCGGGGGCTGGAACAGCGATCCGGCGGCGGGCTCCGGGTCGAGCGGCTGCTCCAGCCGGGAGAGCGCCGGCGTCACGGGCTCGAGTTCGTCTTCGGGCGCCAGGTACTCGGTGGCGGCGGCGCGGTACGGGTCCTCGGCCTCCGGGTCGGCGACCGGGGCCATGACCTGGGTCTCCGAGGCCCGGTACGCGGCGTCGTCCTCGCGCTCGAGGTCCGGCTCCGGCCGGAAGGCGTCGTCCGGGTCCGGGTGGCTGCCCGGCGGGACCTGCGAGTCCAGCTCGGCGAAGTCCGCGTCGATGTCGTCGTGGACGTCGTCACGGTTGTACGGCGCCGGGGCGACGAGCGTCCCCGGGTAGGAGGTCTCCTGCCGCACGGGCTCCGGCTCCGGGCGCGGCTCGGGCCGCGGCTCCGGCCGGAAGACCTCGGTGCCCGGCGCGGCCAGCCCGGCGGCGTTCGCGGGCGTGCGCGCGGCGTCGGCGTGGGCCTGCGCCAGCGAACTCTCCAGCTTGCGAACGCTCCTGCGGAGCGGCAGCACCAGCACCAGCCAGGTGAGCAGCACCCCGACGAAGAACGCCGCGAGACTCCACAGCCAAACCTGTCCGAAAATGGACATCTCTTTCCTGCCCCTGTTTAGTGCGTGCGCGCGACCAGGTAGTCGGCGACCGACTCGCACGCGTCCCGGGCGGGTGACGCGGGCAACGCGGCAAGCTCGGCTCGCGCGCGCTGAGCGTAGTCGGAAAGGGTGACACGTGCTCGATCGAGTCCGCTACTCGCCCGGAGCAGCTCCAGGGCTTCCTGGACGACGGCGTCGTCGGCGATCGGGCCCGACAGCAGCTCGATGAGCCGCGGGTCCGTGCCCGGGTCGGCCAGCGCGTACAGCATGGGCAGCGTCCGGACGCCTTCGCGCAGGTCGGTGCCCTGCGCCTTGCCGAGCTCGTCGGACGGCGACGCGATGTCGATGATGTCGTCGGAGATCTGGAACGCGGCGCCGATGATGTCGCCGAAGCGCCGGAGCGCGCCGATGTGCTCGTCGGCGGCGCCGGACATCATCCCGCCGAACCGGCCGGAAGTGGCGATCAGCGAGCCGGTCTTCTGCCCGATCACGGTGAGGTAGTGCGCGACGGCGTCGTCACCCGGTCCGGGGCCGACGGTCTCGCGCATCTGGCCGGTGACCAGCTCGCCGAAGGTCTCCGCGATGATCCGCGCCGCGTCCGTGCCCAGGTCGGCGACCAGGCGGGAGGCGTGGGCGAAGAGGAAGTCGCCGGTGAGGATGGCGATGGTGTTGTCCCAGCGCGAGTTGACGCTCTCGGCGCCGCGGCGCATGTCCGCCTCGTCCATGACGTCGTCGTGGTAGAGCGTGGCGAGGTGCACCAGCTCGACCGCGGCGGCGGCGATCACGACGTGGTCGTCCTGCTTCGGACCGAACTGCGCGGACAGCAGGGTGAACAGCGGACGGAAGCGTTTGCCCCCCGCCTCGACCAGGTGCAACGCGGCGTCGTTGACGGCCTGGACGTCACTGCGGACGACCTCGCGCAACAGCTTCTCGACGTCGGCCAGCCCGGTGGCGATCGTGCGCAGCAGGGTCTCGTCGGCGATCTGCAGGCCGACCGACGCGCGCAGGTCCTCGAGGGCGCCACCCGGCGCAGCGGGGAGGGATCCCGCCCCGGGGGCTGGGGAAGGCACAGACACGTCGGCTCCGCTCTACTCGTGCACCGGTCGGGTTATCGCCTTGAGCGTAGTGGCTACCCCGCGCCGCCGTTTACCCGCTGTCCTGCGGAAACGGTGACGAACATGACACCTCGGCGCCGAGTGCCGTCGTCACCCGGAGCGACGGCGACACGGAAGCTGAAGCCGCCGAGGTGGTGACGGTAGGTGAGTGTGCCTTCCGGGTTGAAGGACTGTCCGTCGAGGTCGTCGGCCTGCGCATCGAGATACAAGGGTGTATCCGGATACCGACGGGATTATCCGAAGGGTGGTTCATGATCCACGAAGGGGTGATCAGCGGTTTCAGGCGCAACGGACGTCTCCGGCGGGCGGATATTCAGCTTCGAGGAAGAGCGTCGCTCTCCCCGATCGTCAAGGAGGACGCGACATGCGCAACACCATCGGCGCACTCACCGGCACAGTGATCTTGGCCGGGTTGGCCCTGGCCGCACCCGCCCAGGCCGCGCCCCAACCGGGCGTCGCCCAGATCGGCTCGGCCGACTTCACCAAGGGCGACACGGCGATCAAGGTGCCGGTCCAGGGCAAGTGCTCGATCGACGGCCCGACGAGCGCAACGGCCCAGAAGGTGACGAAGACGGGCATCGTCTTCGGCGGCGGCACCTCGTCCTGCACGACAACGGTGACGGACCCGGAAACGGACGCGACCTCGACCAAGTCCACGGCGACGGGCAAGGCGTTCGAGCTGTCGGCCCTGGTGAGCGCGGGCGGGCCGCGGATCAAGCTGGCGACGTACACGGTGACGTGCACGGCAACCCAGACGCAGACGAACGCGAACTGGAGCTACGGCGGGATGTCGGGCATCACGAACCCGCCGAGCCCGGTCCCGGTGGGCTACACGACGCCGATCAAGAAGTCCAACGGAACGGTGCTGGCGAACGCGGTGTTCAACATCCAGAACCTCCCGGGCGACGGCAGCATCGGACTGACGATGCTGCGGATCGACTTCCTCCCGGCGTCGGGAATCAGCGGCCAGGTGGTGCTGGGCCACACATCCTGTTCACCGACGCCGTAACAGCGATTTCGGGGGCCGCAGCCGGTATGCGGCCCCCGTTTCTTTCCCGGCTTTCGGGGTGGGGGAACCCTGGTAGTCTGCTGGCCGTCGGATACGCAGGGTGCGCGGGGTGAAGCACACTGCAAGCTAGGGGAGAGCTGATGACGACGGGGTTGAGGGATGCCTGAGGGACCGATTTACGACCCGCGGGGTGGGCCGGGGGTACCGGTGGGTCCGGTGGTGCGTGAGGCTGGGTCTTATGGGGGCGGGGCCGGCGGTGCGGGGTTCAGCTACGACGAGGCGACACTTCGTGAGTTGATGCACGAGTGGAACGACTTGGCCAACGAGTTCAAGCTCGATCAGGAGCACGCGATCGTCCTCGCGCGTACCCAGGGTCCTGGTGCCGAGTACGCGAGCGGCGGTAATGCCGAAAGAATCCAGCTTTCGGGGAATGCGCTGATCCAGACACTCAGCCAGCGCGAAGACTACTGCCGGAGTATGGCTGCCAAGTTCAAGGCTGCTCTGGGAAAGTACGCACGTGCCGAGGACGACCAGGCCGCCGAAATCAAGCAGACCGGAGGCAGTCTCTGATGCGCGGCACCATCCTCGTACTCAGCGCATTGCTACTCGCCCTTGCGGCCTGCTCGACCACGAATCCGGGTACCCCGTCACCTGCAGGCGGTACAGCGAGCACGAACACCTCATCTGAGACTGGAAGCAACGTGCCCGGTCCGGGGGTCCCCAAGGTCCCAAGTCCGATCGATATCACAAGATTCAAGCAGAACCCGTGCAATGCGCTGAACGCCAACCAAGTCGCGGGCCTACTGGGATCCGGAGTATCCGGGAAATCCGACTTGCAAGCACCTGCCGGACCCAGTTGCGCTTGGGACTCACCTGACGTATCCCAGGCCGGCATAGCGGTCATCTTCACGGGAGCGGACCAACTTGGCCTGACCAGCGTCTATGCGGCACAGGGCAAGCAGTACCAGTTTTTCCAACCCCTGACAGCCATCGATGGTTTCCCGATTGTGGCGTACGGCGTGAACGACGAGCGAACGACCCGCGGCCGGTGCGCTGTTGCCCTGGGAGTGAGCGACACGCAGGTTGTGGACATCCATGTTTCACAATCTGAGGGCAATATCGGCAAGAAAGACCCCTGTGAGGCAGCTCATGACATCGCTTCACAGATGCTCGGCAACCTCCGTGGAGCGAACTGATGGCCACCGAAGGCCCACTGACGGCAGCCCAAATCTACGAGCAGATCACCGGCGGCGAAGGTATTCGCTCGCTGGGAGATGCTCATGACAGCGCCACCCACCTGACCAATCGGATGATCGAGCGGGCTCAGCGGATCAACTCTCTGCGCGCCAAGACCATGTCGGGGTGGCAGGGTGACGCGGGGCAATCTGCCGCTGATGCCACTCTTCCTCTCGTTCAAGCCGCCGCTGATGATGCTGTTCATCTTGAGACTGCTCGGACTGCCCTAGGTGCTCAGATGGATGCCTTCGGGACCGCCAAGAACTCCGTCAAGCCCGTTTCCGCTCAACCTCCCGAGATCACCGCGGTGGATGTCCTTCACGCCGTCAACGGAGACGGCATTGGCTCCTACAAAACCAAAGTCGCCGGCTGGCAAGCCGACAGCCAGGCCAACATCGATGCCTTCGGTGCCTATCACTCCGCCAGTGGCACCAATGGTGAGCAGATGCCCGCCCGGTACGCGCAGCTCTCGAACTCCGGTTCCCCCATCGGGATGACCGAGGACACCCAGCGCAAGGCCGGCCCCACCGATACCGGTGAGTGGGCTCGAAACCCGCGGCAGCCGCAAGTCCCCGCGCAGCAGAACCGGCAGACCGTCCAACCCGGACAGAACCAGGTTCGCAACCAGGTGCAAAACCAAGTCCAGAACCAGACGCAAAACCAGAACGTCCGGCTGCCCGGCAGCCACGACCCGGACGGCACCCACGCCGACAGCTACGTCCCCAAGCCCGTCGCCGCTCAGGGTGGGTATCAGTTCGGGCCCACCGGGCAGCCCGGGAGCAACGGCGGCAACCTCGGCGGGAACACCTTCGGACCTGGCACCGGTGGCTACACCGGCGGCGGATTCGGGCCCGGCACCGGCGGCTACGGAAGCGGCACGAGCACCGGCTACCGGCCAGGCGGAGGGTCAGGTACTGGGCCAGGCACCGGATCGGGCACAGGGACAAGCCCGGGCACAGGCATGCGTGGCCCCGGACCGAACACCGGTGCCCGGCTCCCGGAAGAACGCCTCCCCAACTCGGCGCCACCCCGCGGAGCCACCGGGCAACGAGGCGCCAACGGCATGCCCATGACCACCCCCGCCGGCGGGCGCAAAGACGAAGACAAAGAAAAGAAAACCGCCGCCTACCTCCGCAACGCCGACCCCGACGAAACCTTCGGCGGCTTCACCGAAAAGCCGATGCCTCCGGTAATCGGCGAGCACCGGCCCAAGAACTAGACACCATGCTCAAAGCCGAACTCACGCTGACCACCCTGCTCACCGCCCTGCGCAACGCCGGCGGCGGCGACCCGCACCCGGTCTTCGCCCAAGGACTCCGGTACGTCCCGCCCAGCGCCGAACGCGGGGTGAATCGCGAAGCCTTCGAAGAACTCAGCCACCACGGCTTCACCCAGGGCGACGGCTACACCCCTGAATTCGAAGACGTCCTCCGCATCATCGACGACCCGGCACGAGAGTTCTTCGCCTACGCCCGCGACACCGAAGGCCAGATCGGCATCCTCGTCGCCGCGCTGAACCGCTCCGCCGTCAGTGTTGTCTGCCGGGGCGAGATCGTCGAACTCAGCGAGGTCTCCCCCGATACCCACCCCGCCGACGCCCTCGTCGCACGACTGCCACCGTGCCGACCCGCGCCGATCAAGCCCTTCTCGCTTCCGCAAAAGGACTTTCAACCGCACGAAGAAAGCGACATCTTCGACGACGCCCCCGCCCGGAGCCGGGAGGCGCAGGAACTCGATGCCTTCTTCCAGCAGCCCCACTTCGGCCTCGGGCAGCTCTACGCCGGAACCACGACGGTCCACTACCTCGATCTCGACGCCGGGCGCGTCGGGATCTCCCTCGCCGACGGCTACATCAGCGTCCTGCCCGGCGAACCGAAGCAACTGAGCCACAAACTGAAGGCCGCCACTCCCGCGTAGCGAGAGTGGCGGCCCGGAAACGAAACACAGCTCAGGAAGCGAACCCGCCCGCGCCGGCCCAGCCGAGGGCGAAGGCCGGGACCAGGCCCAGGATCAGCGTCACCGCCGTGCCCAGGAAGATCGCCGTTCCCGTGCCGAAGCCCGGGACCGATACCGAGGGGCCGTCGGGCGCCGGCTCGGAGAAGTACATCAGGACGATCACCCTCAGGTAGAAGAACGCCGCCACCGCGCTGAACACCAGCGCCACCACGACCAGGGGGGCCATTCCGTCCGACAGTGCCGCCGAGAACACCACGAACTTGCCGACGAAGCCCGATGTCAACGGAATGCCCGCCAAAGCCAAGAGCAAGAACGTGAAGACGCCCGCCAGCAAGGGTGACCGCTTCGCCAGCCCGGCCCACGCCGAGAGGTGCGTCGCCTCGCCCGAGGAATCGCGGACCAGGCTGATCACGCCGAACGCCGCCAGCGTCGTGAAGCCGTACGCCAGCAGGTAGAACAGCGTGCTCGACAGGCCGTCGCGGGTCATCGCGATCGCGCCGATGAGCAGGAAGCCCGCGTGGGCGATCGACGAGTACGCGATCATGCGCTTGACGTCCGTCTGGGTCAGGCCCAGCACCGCGCCGATCACCATCGAGATGATCGCCACGCCCCAGAGGACGCCGCGCCACTCCCAGCTGGTCGAGCCGAACGCCACCGACAGCACCCGCAGGATCCCGCCGAACGCCGCGACCTTCGTGCACGCCGCCATGAACGCCGTCACCGGCGTCGGGGCTCCCTGGTACACGTCCGGGGTCCAGGTGTGGAACGGGCCGACCGAACCCTTGAACAGCAAGCCGACCACCAGCAGGCCGAGGCCCGCGAACAGCAGCGTGTCCGACCGGTCCGAGCCCGCCGCCGCGGCCGCGATGTCCGCCAGCTTCACGGAGTTCGCGTAGCCGTACAGCAGCGCCAGCCCGTAGAGGAAGAACGCCGAGGAGAACGCGCCGAGCAGGAAGTACTTGACCGCCGACTCCTGCGACAGCAAACGCCGCCGCCGTGCGAGGCCACACATCAGGTACAGCGGCAGCGAAAGCACTTCCAGCGCGATGAACATCGTCAGCAGGTCGTTCGACGCGCAGAACGCCATCATGCCGCCGAGCGCGAACAGCGTCAGCGGGAAGACCTCGGTCTGCATGACCGTCGCCGTCTGGGCGCGGTCCTGAACCGTGCCCGGGCGGATGCCGGCCTGCGCGACCAGCGCGCCGCCCGGCTCGACCACGCGGTCGGAGATCAGCAGCACCGCGCCGACCGCCAGGGCGAGCAGCGTGCCCCAGAGGAACAGCGCCGGCTTGTCGATCGAGATCGCGCCGCTGAACGTCTTGACGCCGCCCGCGGGCGCGTCACCCGTGGCATAGAGGATCAGGCTGACGCCGGCCACGACGATCGCCAGCAGGCTCAGCCCGACCTGCAGGCCGAACCGCGAGCGCTTCGAGGCGAACGCCTCGACCAGCACGCTGAGGCACGCCGCGCCGAAGATGATCAGCATCGGCAGGACCGCCGGGTAGTCCACCGACGGCGTCACGATCGCCGGCTCCGGTGCCTGGGTCAGGAGGATGTCGAGCACGGTTACTTGCCTCCCTGGACCGCGGACAGCGTCTGCTGCACCGTCGGGGTGACTGTGTCGAGCACCGGCTTCGGGTAGAAGCCGAGGAAGAGGACCAGCACGACCAGCGGCGCCAGGATCGCGATCTCGCGGCCGTTCAGGTCGCGGATGGCCTTCTTCGCACCCAGCTCCGGCGCGATGGCGGTGCCAGGCCCGCCGCCGACGCCCACGAGAGCGTCACCGCGGACCGGGCCCTGCATGACGCGCTGGTAGAGCCACAGGACGTACGCCGCGGCGAGGACCATGCCCACCGTCGCGAGGATCGTGTACACCGGCTGGTCGACGAACGCCCCGATCAGCACCAGGAACTCGGAGACGAACGAGTTGGTGCCCGGCAGCGAAAGCGTCGACAGCCCGGCCAGCAGGAACAGGCCCGCCAGCAACGGCGTCACCTTGGCCATGCCGCCGTAGTCCGAAATGCGAGTCGACCCGCCGCGCGCGACGACCAGGCCGATCACCACGATCAGCATGCCGGTCGCGATGCTGTGGTTCAGCATGTACGTCGCCGAGCCGACCATCGCCTGCTCGTTGAACGCGAAGATGCCGAGCGAGATGAAGCCGAAGTGCGCGATCGAGACGTAGGCGATGAACCGCTTCATGTCCCGCTGGCCCGCGGCGAGGATCGATCCGTAGAGGACACCGATCACCGAAAGCACCAGCACCAGCGGCGCCAGGGTCTTGCTCGCGTCCGGGAACATCGGCAGGCAGTAGCGCAGGAACCCGAACGTGCCGACCTTGTCCAGCACGCCGACCAGCAGGACGGCGACGCCGATCGGCGCCTCCCCCGCCGCGTCCGGCAGCCAGGTGTGGAACGGCACCAGCGGCGCCTTGATCGCGAACGCCAGGAAGAACCCGAGGAACAGCCAGATCTGGGTGGACAGCGGCGCGTCGCGGACGACCGTCACCAGCGTGGCCCAGTCGAACGTGCCGTGCCCGAGCTTGTCCTTCGCGAGCGAGTACGCCCCGATCGCCGAGGCCAGCATGATCAGGCCGCCGAGGAACGAGTAGAGGAAGAACTTCACGGCCGCGTACTGCCGGTTCGCGCCGCCGTAGCCGCCGATCAGGAAGTACATCGGGATCAGCATGATCTCGAACAGCACGTAGAACAGGAAGACGTCGGTCGCGGCGAACACGCCGATCGTGAGCGCTTCCTGCAGCAGGATCAGCGAGAGGAACCCGCCCGCGCTGCGGCCCGCCGGCAGCTTGTCCAGCGTGCCGAGGCCGCCGACGACGATCGGCACCAGCAGGGCGATCACCGCGATCATGATCAGCGAGATGCCGTCGGTGCCGAACGCGATGTGCACCCCGAAGCTCGGGATCCAGTCGAAGCTCGACGTCATCTGCAGCCGCGCGCCCGAGGGCGAGTAGCTGAGCCAGAACGGGATGATCAGCAGGAACTCGAGGATCGAGAAGGCGAGCGCGGCCAGCACCGCGGCGCGGTCGTTCCCCTTGAGGAACGCCAGCACCAGGGAGCCGGCGAGCGGCACCAGGATGAGGATCAGCAACCAGGTCATCAGGAGAACCTCACCAGCAGGAGAGCCGCCAGAAGCAGGAACGCGCCGCCCAGCATGGAAAGCGCGTAGGACCGGACGAACCCGGTCTGGAGCCGCCTCAGCCGGCCGGAGCCGCCGCCGAGGGAGGCGGCCAGGCCGTTGACCGCGCCGTCGACGCCGCGGTTGTCGACGAACACCAGCGCCCGCGCGAGCCAGGTGCCCGGACGGGCGACCAGCGTCTCGTTGAGGGCGTTGCCGTAGAGGTCCTTGCGAGCCGCGCGGGTGACGAACGAGACCCGCTCGGGCCGCTCGACCGGGACGTCGCGGCGGAAGATCAGGTACGCGATCAGCACGCCCAGCACGGAGAACACGATCGCCGCGATGGAGATCACCCCGGCGCTCAACGGCGAGTTGTGCGCTTCCTCCAGCTCGCCGACCGAGGGGGTCAGCCAGTGGGCGAAGCGGTCACCTAGGGCGAAGAACGCGCCGGCGCCGACCGAACCGACCGCCAGCACCGCCATCGGGATCCACATGACCGCCTTGGACTCGTGCGGGTGGAAGTCGCGGCCGTCGCTGGACTTGATGTCCTTCCAGCGCTCCTTGCCGAAGAACGTCATCACCATCAGGCGCGTCATGTAGAACGCGGTGAGCCCGGCGCCCAGCAGCGCGGCGCCGCCCATCACCCAGCCGCGCCAGCCGCCCTGGCTGAACGCCGCTTCGATGATCGCGTCCTTGGTGAAGAAGCCCGACAGCGGCGGGATGCCGATCAGGGCCAGGTAGCCGAGGCCGAACGTGATGAACGTGATCGGCATGTGCTTGCGGAGGCCGCCGAACTTCCGCATGTCGACCTCGTCGTTCATGCCGTGCATGACCGACCCGGCCCCGAGGAACAGCCCGGCCTTGAAGAAGCCGTGCGCGACCAGGTGCATGATGCCCAGCGCGTACGCGATCGGCCCGAGGCCGACGGCGAGCATCATGTAGCCGATCTGGCTGACCGTGGAGTACGCGAGGACCTTCTTGATGTCGTCGTACGCGCAGCCGATGATGCACCCGAGCAGCAGCGTCACCGTGCCGACCAGCGTGACGATCAGCCTGCCGTCCTCGGTGGCGTTGAAGATGTCCTTCGAGCGGGCCACCAGGTAGACGCCCGCGGTGACCATCGTCGCCGCGTGGATCAGGGCCGACACCGGCGTCGGGCCCTCCATCGCGTCCGGGAGCCACGCCTGCAGCGGGAACTGGCCGGACTTACCGCAGGCGCCCAGCAGGAGCAGGATCGCCATCGCGGTGATCGCGCCCGGCGAGAACTTGCCGTCGGTGACCGCCTGGAAGACCTGCGCGTAGCCGGTCGAGCCCGCGTACTTGAACATGATGAAGATCGCCAGCGCCAGCCCGACGTCGCCGACGCGGTTCATCAGGAACGCCTTCTTCGCCGCGGTCGCGGCGGACGGGCGGCCCTGGTACCAGCCGATGAGCAGGTAGGACGCGAGACCCACGCCTTCCCAGCCGAGGTACAGCGTCACGAAGCTGTTGCCCAGCACCAGGATCAGCATCGAGGCGACGAAGAGGTTCAGGTACGCGAAGAAGCGGTACCGGCCTTCGTCGTCGGCCATGTAACCGATCGAGTAGAAGTGGATCAGCATGCCGACGCCGGTGATGAGCAGCACGAACGTCAGCGACAGCGCGTCGATCCGGAGCCCGAAGTCGATCTGCAGCGCGCCGGCCGGGATCCACGAGTACAGCTTGGTGTCCGTCGTGGTGCCCGTGTTCGCGGTGAAGAACAGGATCAGGCCGTAGACGAAGGCCAGCGTGACGGTGGCACAGCCGAGCAGATGCCCCCACGCCTTCGCGCGCTTGCCCGCCAGGAGCAGGATCAGGGCGCCGAGGGCAGGAAAGGCCACCAGCAGCCACGATGATGCGGTCACTCGGGGGTCTCCTAGTACTTCAGCAGGTTGGTGTCGTCGACCGAGGCCGAGCGCCGGGTGCGGAAGATGGCCATGATGATCGCCAGGCCGACCACGACCTCGGCGGCCGCGACGACCATGACGAAGAACGCCATGATCTGGCCGTCGAGCCCGCCGTTGATCCGGGCGAACGTGACCAGCGACAGGTTCACGGCGTTGAGCATCAGCTCGATGCACATGAACACGACGATCGCGTTGCGCCGCACCAGCACGCCGACCGCGCCGAGCGCGAACAGCAGCGCCGACAGCAGCAGGTAGTACGTCGGGGTCATGCCTTCTCCCCTTCGGATTCCGAGCTGTCCGAGCCGACGAGCGCGTGCGCGTCCGGGTGCTCGACGTCGTCCGCGACGAGCTTGCGTTCCTTCGCCAGCTCGATCGCCGAGGTGGACTCGATGATCGCCGAGAGCGACTCCGGGGCGATCGAGCCGTCCGGCAGCAGCGCCGGCGTCGCGACGGAGTTGGCCGTGGCGAAGACACCCGGGCCGGGCAGCGGCGAGGGCCGGTCGTGCTCACCGCGGAAGCGCAGCAGCACGAGCTCCTTCTGCGTGAGCTTGCCGCCCTTGGCGTGCCGGTCGGTGAAGGCCAGCACCATCGCGCCGATCGCGGCGGTGATGAGCAGCGCCGACGTCAGCTCGAACGGGAACAGGTAGTCGGTGAAGATCAGCCGGCCCAGGCCCTTCGGCCCGCCGCCCGCCGGGGTGGCGGAGTCGAGCGGGATGGCCGGCGTGACGTTCTCCAAGGCCCGGTAGATGCCGGTGGCCAGCAGCGCCGCCAGGCCGATGCCGAGCACCGTCGCGGCCAGCCGCTGTCCACGGAGGACTTCGACGACGGAGTCCGAGCTTTCCCGGCCGACCAGCATCAGCACGAACAGGAACAGCATCATGATCGCGCCGGTGTAGACGATGATCTGCGTGAAGCCGAGGAACGGCGCCGACTGGATCATGTACAGCGCGCCCAGGCTCAGCATCGTGACCACCAGCCACAGCGCCGAGTGGACGGCGTTGCGGGAGAAGATCATGCCGAGGCCGCCGAGCAGCGAAAGCGGGCCGAGGATCCAGAACGCGATGGCCTCGCCGGTCGAGACGCCGGCCGCGGCGCCCGTCGGGGCCTGGGCCAGGAGGGCGGCGATCACTTGACGCCCTCCCCGCGTGCGAGTTCGGGCCCGTTCACGTAGTAGTCCTGCTCGTTCTCGCCCAGCCGCATCGGGTGCGGCGGCTGCTCCATGCCGGGCAGCAGCGGGGCGAGCAGGTCTTCCTTCGTGTAGATCAGCCGCTGGCGGTCGTCGTCGGCCAGCTCGTAGAAGTTGATCATCGTCAGCGACCGCGTCGGGCACGCCTCGATGCAGAGGCCGCAGCCGATGCAGCGCAGGTAGTTGATCTGGTAGTCCGCGCCGTACCGCTCGCCCGGGGAGAACCGGGCTTCCTCGGTGTTGTCACCGCCCTCGACGAAGATCGCGTCCGCCGGGCACGCCCACGCGCACAGCTCGCAGCCGACGCACTTCTCGAGGCCGTCCGGGTGGCGGTTCAGCTGGTGGCGCCCGTGGTACCGCGGGGCGGCGGGGGCGCCGGCCTCGGGGTACTCCTCGGTGGCGACCTTCTTGAACATCATCCCGAAGGTGACGCCGAAGCCCTTGACGGGATCAAGAAACCCCATCTTGCGCTCCTTCCTTTGCGGTACCGACGGCCGCCGGCTTGCGGCGGGCCGCCTTGGCTTCGGCCTTGGCCAAAGCCTTCTGACGCGGGGTGGTCTGCGGAACCTTGAGGTCCAGCGGCGGGACCGGGAAACCGCCGCCGGTCACCGGGATGGTCTCGCTCTCCTCTTCGCGGCCCGACGCGCGGACGTAGAAGAAGAGCGCGATGACGATGAAGATGGCGACCGCGGCGATGATGATCGACGCGGTGTTCCAGGCGATGACCTTCGCGAAGGTCACCATGACGATCCAGACCAGGTTCAGCGGGACCAGGACCTTCCAGCCCAGGCGCATGAACTGGTCGTAGCGCAGGCGGGGCAGCGTGCCGCGCAGCCAGATGAACCCGAACAGCAGGACGAACATCTTCGCGAAGAACCACAGCACCGGCCACCAGCCGGTGTTGAGGACGTTGTTCCCGATCAGCGACAGCGGCCACGGGGCCATCCAGCCGCCGAGGAACAGCGTCGTCGCGAACGCCGACACGATCACCATGTTGACGTACTCGGCGAGGAAGAACATCGCGAACTTCATCGAGCTGTACTCGGTGTGGAAGCCGCCGACCAGCTCCGACTCGGCCTCGGGGAGGTCGAACGGGGCGCGGTTGGTCTCGCCGACCATCGAGATCAGGTAGATCACGAAGCTCGGGATCAGGTAGAGGAACCACGCCGGCTGCTGCTTGGCGACGATGTCGGCCAAGTCCAGCGAGCCGGACTGCAGGATGACCGCGACGATCGACAGGCCCATCGCGATCTCGTACGAGATCACCTGCGCGGCCGAACGCATGCCGCCGAGCAGCGGGTACGGCGAGCCGGAGGCCCAGCCGGCGAGCACGATGCCGTAGACGCCGATCGAGGAGCAGGCCAGGATCACCAGCGCGCTGACCGGCAGGTCGAGCAGCTGCAGCACGGTCCGCTCACCGAAGATCGACACCACCGGGCCGAACGGGATGGCCGCCAGCGCGATCAGCGGCGGCACCACGCAGATGACCGGGGCGAGGAAGTACACCTTGCGGTCGGCCGTGTCCGGGATGATCTGTTCCTTGAACGGCAGCTTGAGCGCGTCCGCCAGGGACTGCAGGTAGCCGTTCGGGCCGACGCGGTTGGGGCCGGGCCGGTTCTGCATCCGGCCGACGGCCTTGCGCTCCCAGACGATCAGCAGGATCGTCAGGATCGGGCCGATCAGCAGGATGACCACGGACTTCAGCAGGATCATCCACAACGGGTCGTCCGCCAGGAGCGCCGCCCGCGTCGCGGCGTCGGGCACACTCCCGACGGCGACCTCGGTGAGCAACGGTGTCACTGTTCACCCCCAGCGAGGTTCACGACGGCGCCGTGCCCGGCACCGAGCGTCTTGAACACGGCGGAGCCGTCGGAGTTGCCCGGCAGCCACACGACGCCGTCGGGCAGGTCCGCGATCTCCAGCGGCAGCGTGATCGCACCGCGTTCGGTGCTCACCTTCACGGTCGTGCCCAGCCCTTCGGCGGTCTTCGCGGACAGCCGCGCGACCGGCTTGCGCTGGGTGCCCTTCAGGTGCGGCTCGCCGTCCTGCAGCGACCCGTTGTCGATCAGCTGGCGCCAGCTCGACAGGACCGCCTGACCGGCGAGCGGAGCCGCCGTGGCGCCTCCGGTCTCGGCCTCGACGTTGCCCCAGCGCAGGGCCGAAGCCGGGCCGAGCTTCTCGAAGTCGCCGCGGGAGGCGGCCGGCGTCTGCGTGAACAGGTCGGCGTCCATCTCGACGGCGAGGGTGTCGAGCACGCGGCAGTCCGGCAGGGCGCCGGTGCCTTCGAGCGTGACGTCGAACGGGCGGGTGCGGCCCTCCCAGTTGAGGTAGCTGCCCGCCTTCTCGTCGGACGCGGCCACCGGGAGCACGACGTCCGCGCGCTCGGTCACCGCGCTGTGGCGGAGCTCGAGGCTGACGACGAAGCCGGCGTTGTCCAGTGCGCGCAGCGCGAGGTCCGGATCCGGCAGGTCGAACGGGTCGACGCCGCCGACGACCAGGCCGCCGAGCTCGCGGGCCGAAGCCGCCTGCAGGATGCCGGTGGTGTCGCGGCCCGGCACGGCCGGGATCGGGACGCCCCAGGCGTTTTCGACGGCGACGCGGGCCGCGTCGTCGCCCACCCGGTGCCCGCCCGGCAGCAGCGTCGGCACGCAGCCGGTGGCGAGGGCGCCGCGGTCGCCGGCGCGGCGCGGGATCCACGCGAGCCGGACGCCGGTGCGCTCCACCAGGTCGTGCAGCGCGGCGAACAGGCCGGGCACCTGGGCGGCGCGCTCGCCGACCAGGACGACGGCGTTCTCGCCGCGCAGGGCCTCGTCGAGGTCCGGCGCGTGCTTGGCGATGCCGTCGATGGCGGCGGGCTCGGTCCCGGGGACGCAGGCGAGCAGCTCGCCGAACGTCTTGTGCACCGACGAGGTCGTCCACTGTCCCAAGTGGACGACGCGGGTGCGGTTCTTGCGGGCCGCCTTGCGCAGCCGCAGGAACACGATCGGCGCCTCGTCCTCGGGCTCGAACGCCACGCACAGGACCGTGCGGGCCCGCTCGATCTCGCCGAAGGTGACGCCGGACTCCGGCGTCACGCCCACGACGTGCGAGGTGAGGAAGGCCAGCTCCTCGGCCGAGTGCGGGCGGGCGCGGAAGTCGACGTCGTTGGTCTGCAGGGCGACGCGGGCGAACTTCGAGTACGCGTAGGCGTCCTCGACGGTCAGCCGGCCGCCGGTCAGGACGCCGACGCCACCGTTGGAACGGGCCGCGGTGAGGCCCTCGGCGGCGGCGCGCAGCGCGTCGGTCCAGGACGCCTCTTCCAGCTCACCGGTCTCGCGGTTGCGGACCAGCGGGCGCCGGATGCGGTCCTCGGCGCCGGTGTAGCGGAAGGCGAAGCGGCCCTTGTCGCAGATCCACTCTTCGTTGACCTCGGGGTCGTCGCCGGCCAGCTTGCGCTGGACCTTGCCGCGCCGGAAGTCGGTGCGCTCGGCGCAGCCGGACGAGCAGTGCTCGCAGACGCTCGGTGCGGACACCAGGTCGAACGGGCGGGAGCGGAACCGGTAGGCGGCGCTCGTGAGGGCACCGACCGGGCAGATCTGGATGACGTTGCCGGAGAAGTAGCTCTGGAACGGCTGGCCGCTGGTGGTGCGGGAGGCCAGGTCCAGGACGTCCGCCGTCTCCGCGGTGCCGATCTGCTGGTGGGCGCCGCGTTCGAGGAGCTCGATGAACGGGTCGCCGGCGATCTCGCGGGAGAACCGGGTGCAGCGCTGGCAGAGCACGCAGCGTTCGCGGTCCAGCAGCACCTGCGTCGAGATCGGCAGCGGCTTCGGGAACGTCCGCTTGGTGTCGACGAACCGCGACTCCGCGCGGCCGTGGGCCAGCGCCTGGTTCTGCAGCGGGCACTCGCCGCCCTTGTCGCAGATCGGGCAGTCCAGCGGGTGGTTGATGAGCAGCAGCTCCATCACACCCTGCTGGGCCTTGTCCGCGACCGGCGACGTCAGCTGCGTCTTGACGACCATGCCGTCGGCGACGGTCATCGTGCAGGACGCCTGCGGCTTCGGCATCGGCCGGCCGCCCATCTCGACCTCGACCAGGCACTGGCGGCAGGCGCCCGCCGGGTCGAGGAGCGGGTGGTCGCAGAACCGCGGGATGACCGTGCCGAGGCGCTCGGCCGTGCGGATGATCAGCTCGCCCTTGGGGGCGATGACCTCTTCGCCGTCGATGACCAGCTTGACGTGGCCTTCGGGGACCGGCGTCGCGGCCGTTTCGGGCTTGTCGGGCGCGATCGTCATGATGCCTGCGCTCCCACGAGTTCGGGCTTGGTCTGTTCGTGCCGGTTCTTCTCGCACAGCGCGAGGAACTCCTCGCGGAAGTACTTGATGCCGCTCTGGATCGGCGACACCGCGCCGTCACCGAGGGCGCAGAACGACCGGCCGAGGATGTTGTCGCAGACGTCGAGGAGCGTGTCGATGTCCTCTTCGGTGCCGTGGCCCTCGACCATCCGCTCGAGGATCTGCGCCAGCCAGTACGTGCCTTCGCGGCACGGCGTGCACTTGCCGCAGGACTCGTGCTCGTAGAACTGCGTCCACTTCATCACGGCCCAGGGCACCGACACCGTCTCGTTGAAGACCTGCACGGCGGTCGTGCCCAGCATCGACCCGGCTTCCGCCGCGCCTTCGAAGTCCAGGGGAACGTCGAGGTGCTCGGCGGTGAACATCGGGGTGGACGAGCCGCCCGGGGTCCAGAACTTGAGCGGGATGCCGTCCTTCATGCCACCCGCCATGTCGAGCAGCTCGCGCAGCGTGGTGCCGAGCGGGCACTCGTACTGGCCGGGCTTCTCGACGTGGCCGGAGATCGAGTAGATCTTCGGGCCGGGCGACTTCTCGCGGCCCATCTCGCGGAACCAGCTGGAGCCGCCGTTGACGATGAACGGCGCGCTCGCGATGGTCTCGACGTTGTTGACCGTGGTCGGCGCGGCGTACAGCCCGGCGGCCGCGGGGAACGGCGGCTTGAGCCGCGGCTGGCCACGACGGCCTTCCAGCGAGTCGAGCAGCGCCGTCTCCTCACCGCAGATGTACGCGCCGGCGCCGGCGTGGACGGTGATCTTGAGGTCGAAACCGGAGCCGAGGATGTTCTCGCCCAGGTAGCCCGCCGCTTCGGCTTCGCGCACGGCCGCGTTGAGGCGGCGGATGCAGTGCAGCGCCTCGCCGCGGACGTAGATGAAGCAGTGGTTGGAGCGCATCGCGTACGAGGCGATGATGCAGCCCTCGATGAGCGAGTGCGGGTCCGCCATCATCAGCGGGATGTCCTTGCAGGTACCCGGCTCGCCTTCGTCAGCGTTGATCACCAGGTAGTGCGGCTTGTCGAAGTTCGGCGGCATGAAGGACCACTTGATGCCGGCCGGGAAGCCCGCGCCGCCGCGGCCGCGCAGGCCGGAGTCCTTGACCACCTGGACGAGCTGCTCCGGCGTCCCGGCCAGTGCCTTGCGGACGGCGGTGTAGCCCTCGAGTGCTTCGTACGTCCCGATCTGCCAGGAGTTCGGGGACAGCCAGCGCTTCGTGAGGACCGGCGTAATGGGATCTGCCATTACTTCTTCTCCACTTCCGGCAAGGGGACATCGGAAGCCACCGGGGCGACCCAGCCGCGGTCCTGCGCGAGCTTCGCGCCCCGCAGCGTCTCGACGGCCTGCGAAGGACCGTCGACGTCCGCGCGGTACTGGCGCTCGTCCTCCGGGAAGAACCCGGCGAGCTGCAGTTCGGCGCCCTTGAAGCTGGACAGCGGCGCCCCGCGCGTCGGGGCCGGCTTCTTGCCCGCCCGCAGCGCGTCGACCAGCGCGACGGCCTTGTCCTCGGTCTGGTTGTCGAAGTACTCGTAGTTGACCTGGATGACCGGCGCGAGGTCGCAGGCCGCGAGGCACTCGGCGTGCTCGAGGGTGACCGAGCCCGGCTCGTTCGGCGTGCCCGCGGTCTCGTTGTGCCCCAGCGGCTTCTCCTCGGAACCGAGGTGCGTCTGGAGCTTCTTGTAGATCGCGTCGCCGCCCATGGCCGCGCACAGCGTGTTGGTGCAGACGCTCACGAGGTGCTCGCCGCACGGCTTGCGCTTGTACATCGTGTAGAACGTCGCGACCGCGCTGACCTCGGCGTCGGACAGCTCGAGCTGCTTCGCGCAGAACGCGATGCCCTCCTGGCTGACGTAGCCCTGCACCGACTGCACGAGGTGCAGCATCGGCAGCAGCGCCGAGCGGGACATCGGGTAGCGCGCGATCAGGTCCTGGGCCCTGGCCACGACACCTTCGTCGAAGATGTCTTCGAGCGGGGTGTCTTCGATGATCCCGGCGGCGACCGCGGGGTCGGGCGCGATGGCGATCACGTCGGTGTCCGGGCCGGCCGCCGCGTGCGTCGTCACGGCGTCGTTGGGGCCCGGCTCGGGAACAGCTGTGCTCATCGGTCCACTCCCCCCATGACGGGGTCGATCGAGGCGATCGCGGCGATCACGTCCGCGACCAGGCCGCCTTCGGCCATGGCGGGCATCGACTGCAGGTTCACGAAGCTCGGTTCGCGCACGTGGACCCGCAGCGGCCGCGTGCCGCCGTCGGAGACCAGGTGCGCGCTCAGCTCGCCGCGCGGCGACTCGACCGAGGTGTAGACCTGCCCGGCCGGCACCTTGAAGCCCTCGGTGACCAGCTTGAAGTGGTGGATCAGGGACTCCATCGACTGGCCCATGATCTTCTTGACGTGCTCGAGCGAGTTGCCCATGCCGTCGCTGCCGATGGACAGCTGCGCGGGCCAGGCGACCTTCTTGTCCTCGACCATGACCGGGCCCGGCTCGAGCTTCTCCAGGCACTGCTCGATGATCTTGAGGCTCTCGTGCATCTCGTGCACCCGGATCAGGTAGCGCGACCAGCAGTCGGCGCCGTTGTCGACCGGGACGTCGAAGTCGAACTCGTCGTAGCAGGAGTACGGCTCGGTCTTGCGCAGGTCCCACGGGAGGCCCGCCGACCGCAGCACCGGGCCGGTGACGCCGAGCGCGAGGCACGCGTCGACCGGCAGGTACCCGACGCCCTTGAGCCGGTTGCGCCAGATCGGCTGCCCGGTGAAGAGCTTGTCGTACAGCGGAAGGCGTTCCTTCATCGTCTTGACGAATTCGGTGACCTTCTCGCGGTAGTCCTCGGGCATGTCCTGCGCGAGGCCGCCGGGGCGGATGAACGCGTGGTTCATGCGCAGGCCGGTGAGGTGCTCCAGCAGGTGCAGCACGATCTCGCGCTCGCGGAAGCCGAGCGTCATCGCGGTGGTGGCGCCGAGCTCCATGCCGCCGGTGGCGATGTAGACCAGGTGCGAGCCGATGCGGTTGATCTCCAGCAGCATCACGCGCAGCAGCTGCGCGCGGCGCGGGGCCTCGATCTGCAGCAGCTTCTCGACACCGAGGCAGTACGCCATCTCCGTCGAGAGCGGGGCCAGGTAGTCCATGCGCGTCACGAAGGTGACGCCCTGGGTCCAGGTCCGGTACTCGCAGTTCTTCTCGATGCCGGTGTGGAGGTAGCCGATGACCGACCGCAGCTGCGTGACGGTCTCGCCTTCCATCTCCAGCACGAGCCGGAGCACGCCGTGCGTCGACGGGTGCTGCGGGCCCATGTTGATGACCATGCGCTCGTCGTGCGCCGCGTCGGCGATGACGTCGTCCCAGTCGCCGCCGGAGACCGAGTAGACGCGGCCTTCGGTGGTGTCGCGGCTGTCGGCCTCGGGAACTTCGGTGGTGTCTTCGTTAATCGTCACGAGTACGACCTCCGCTGGTCCGGCGGCGGGATCTCCGCGCCCTTGTATTCGACCGGGATCCCGCCGAGCGGGTAGTCCTTGCGCTGGGGGTGGCCGTCCCAGTCGTCCGGCATGAGGATGCGGGTCAGCGCGGGGTGGCCGTCGAAGACGATGCCGAACATGTCCCAGGCTTCGCGCTCCTGCCAGTCGGCGGTCGGGTAGATCCCGACCAGTGACGGCACGTGCGCGTCCTCGACGTCGAGGGTGACCTCGAGGCGGATCCGGCGGCGGTAGGTCAGCGACGTGAAGTGGTAGACCGCGTGCAGCCGCTGCGGGACGTCGACGCCGTAGTCCACGCCGGACACCGAGGACAGCAGCTCGAACCGCAGGCCGCCGTCGTCGCGCAGGACCTTCGCGATCTCCGCCAGCTTCTCGCGGTCGACGTAGAAGGTGATCTCGCCGCGGTCGACCGTCGTCTGCAGGATCGCTTCGGCGGGGATCTTGTTGTCCGACAGCGCGGCGTAGAACTCGTCGGCGAACTGGTCGAACCAGCCGCCGTACGGGCGCTCGGCCGGCGCGGGGCTGTAGGCCGGGAGCCGGACGCCGCCGTAGCCGGAGGTGTCGCCGGTGCCGTGGACGCCGAACATGCCCTGGCGTTCGCGGCCGGTGACGACCGGTTCGGCGGGGCGCGTGCCCCGGGGCTCGAGGCCGCCTTCGGGACGGTCGGCGCTGGACTGCTCGCCGCCGGTCTCTGGGGTTTCAGTCATCGCTCTACTTCTTCGCGTACTTGATCGACGACGCGACGAGCTCGGTGCGGGCCCCGCTGGCGGCGCGGATGGCGGCGCGGCGGGCGTTGATCGGCTCGTCCTGGATCTTGGCGTGCAGCTTGAGGATCGCGTCCAGCAGCATCTCCGGCCGCGGCGGGCAGCCGGGCAGGTACATGTCGACCGGCACGACGTGGTCGACCCCCTGGACGACCGCGTAGTTGTTGAACATGCCGCCGGAGGAGGCGCAGACGCCCATCGCGAGCACCCACTTGGGCTCGGCCATCTGGTCGTAGATCTGACGCAGGACCGGCGCCATCTTCTGCGTGACCCGGCCGGCGACGATCATCAGGTCGGCCTGCCGCGGCGTCGCGCTGAAGCGCTCCATGCCGAAGCGGGCGATGTCGTAGCGGGAGCCGCCGACGGTCATCATCTCGATCGCGCAGCAGGCGAGCCCGAAGGTGGCCGGCCACATCGAGTTCTTCCGCGACCAGTTGACGAGACCTTCGAGGCTGGCCAGCAGGATGCCGTTGGGGAGTTTCTCTTCGAGGCCCATGGGTCTAGTTCCAATCCAGGCCGCCGCGCCGCCACACGTAGGCGTACGCGAAGCCGACCGTCGCGATGAACAGCAGGATCTCCACCAGGCCGAACGTGCCCAGCGCGTCCGCCTGCACGGCGAACGGGTAGAGGAAGACCATCTCGATGTCGAACAGGATGAACAGCATCGCGGTGATGTAGTAGGCCACCGGCATCCGTCCGGCGCCGACGAGCGGCTGCGGGGACGGTTCGATGCCGCACTCGTAGGCCTCGAGCTTGGCCTTGTTGTAGCGGCTGGGGCCGACGAGCGGGCCCAGCAGCACCGACAACACGGCGAACGCGAGCGCCAGCACGAACAACAGGACCAGGGGCAGGTAGGGCTTCAGGCTCGGGGCCTCTTGCGCCAGCTGCACCGTGTCGGTTCGGGTCAGCAACGTCAGCACGGGGTCTTCGCCATCCTTTCCGCGCCGATGCGGTTGTGCTTGTGGTGGGGAACCGCTTGGCCTCGTCGGCACCCTAAGGGACCTGGGTCACACCGCCGAGGGTCAGGGTCTCCTTACGGCCCGTGGCTGGACCGGGAGGGAAAACACAGCTCGCTTGTGAAATAGTTCACAAGCCACTCGTCGTGGATGTGAAGGGATTCACAAAGCATGGGGGGAGTCTAGGACGCGACTCACACTCTTGTCCCTAGGCCCCCGTGTTATAAGGGTCGCCTAACTTTTCCCGCCATCGTTGTCACGGCCCGATGACGACGCGCGCACGACCTGCACGAAGACCGGTCAAGATCGGTTGGCGGCCGGACAATCCGGACGTCAGCGTGTGAGCTATCCCACTGGCCGCACGGCCAACTTGCTGGGCCACTCGTGTGTCCGCGCGTGCGAAGGCCCCGGCACGGAAGTCGTGCCGGGGCCCGTGGATCCGGGTCAGCGCGGGGTGGGGGTCACCTTCGCCAGCGCCGAGATCAGGCGGTCGACGCCGTCGCCGCCCTTGGCGTCGTAGCAGCCCGACAGGCCCTTGTAGACCAGCGGCAGGAGCTTGTTGATGCGCAGCCCGTACTTCGTGCACGCGTGCATGATCTTCGGCTTGCCGATGATCTTCGCGAACACGTTCCCCAGCTGGTAGTAGCCGCCCATCAGCTCGCCGACCGCGCGCGGGTACGCCTCCAGCGCCCGCTCGCGCGAAGGCCCTTCGCGGCGGGCCAGCGCCTGCACGACGACCTCCGCGGCGATCTGCGCGGACTCCATCGCCGCCGAGATGCCTTCGCCGTTGAACGGGCTGACCATGCCGCCCGCGTCGCCCAGCAGCAGGAGGCCGTCGCGGTAGTGCGGGGTGCGGTTGAAGCCCATCGGCAGCCCGGCGCCGCCGACCTTGCCGATCGCGTTCTCCTCGCGGTAGCCCCACTCCTCCGGCGTCCCGTCGAGCCACTGGCGCAGCAGCGCGCGGTAGTCGGTGTTCCGGAACGACGCCGACGTCGACAGCATGCCGAGGCCGACGTTCACCGTGCCGTCGCCGAGCGGGAACGCCCAGCCGTAGCCCGGCAGCAGCTTCGGGTCGCGCGGATCCGACTTGTCCCACAGCTCGAGGTGCCCCTCGATGAACGGGTCGTCGTGGCGCGGGCTCTTGTAGTACTGGCGCACCGCCACGCCCATCGGGCGCTTCTCGTTCTTCTGGATGCCGACGCTCAGCGCGAGCCGCGCGGACACGCCGTCGCAGGCCAGGACCAGCGGCGCGCGGTAGTTGACCGGCGTCCGTTCCGGGCCGACCTTCGCCTCGACGCCGACCACGCGCCCGCTCGCGCTGGTGATCGCACCGGTGACGGTCGTGCGCTCGTACAGCCGGGCGCCCGCCTTCACCGCGAGCTTCGCGAGCAGGTCGTCGAAGTCGTGGCGGGTGCGGGAAACGCCGTACGGCGGGTAGCTCGTCAGGTTCGGCCAGTCGAGCTCCAGCGTCAGGTCGCCGGTGAGGATCCGCAGGCCGCGGCTGTGCACCCAGCCCGCGTCCTCGCTGGTGTCGATGCCCAGGTCGATCAGCTGCTTGACGCCGCGCGGGGTCAGGCCGTCCCCGCAGACCTTCTCGCGGGGGAACTCGGTCTTCTCCAGCAGGAGGACGTCGACGCCCGCGCGGGCCAGGTAGGTGGCCACGGTCGATCCAGCGGGTCCGGCGCCGACGACGATGACTTCGGCGTCCTGGTCTGCGGTGCGTCGCGTCATGAACGCGAGTTTATGCAGGCTTGCGCGCGCGGTGGATCGCCACGACGCCGAATGTGAGGTTCAACCACTCGACGTCGGCCCAGCCCGCGCTCGCGATGATCTCGCCGAGCGTGCGCTGGTCCGGCCAGGCCAGCATCGATTCGGCCAGGTAGGAGTAGGCCTCGGGGTTCGACGACGTGCGCTTGCCGACCCAGGTCAGCAGCTTGAGCATGAACCGCCGGTGGATGAACCGGATCGGGGCGAACGGCGGGGTCGAGACCTCGCAGATCACCAGCCGGCCGCCCGGCTTGACCACGCGGGCGATCTCGGTCAGCGCGGCCTTCGTGTCGACGAAGTTGCGCAGCGCCAGCGAGATCGTCACGGCGTCGAAGCTCTCGTCGGCGAACGGCAGGTTGAGCGCGTCCGCCGCGACCATCGGGACGTTGCGGTGCAGCCCGGCGCGCAGCATGCCGAAGGAGAAGTCCGCGGCCAGGCACCAGGCACCGCCACGGGCGTACTCGACGGTGGACACCCCGGTGCCGGCGGCGAGGTCCAGGACCTTCTCGCCGCTTCGGGCGTCGAGCACGCGGGCGGTGGTGGTGCGCCAGCGGCGGTCGAAGCCGAAGGTCATGAACGAGTTCGCCCGGTCGTACCCGTCCGCGACACCGTCGAACATGGCGGCGACTTCGTGCGGGTCCTTGTCCAGGCTTGCGCGTGACATGGCTTGAGATTAGTCGGGCCGTCGGACGAACGTCGCCAGCACCAGCCGGCGAGGTGAAGGCGCGGGAAAAGATTCAGGCCCTAAATGATTACACTGGTGTAATCGATCGTCGCCGATTACCGTCCCGGCCATGGAAGCTCCCCCGTCCGGCAGCGCGTTCCTGCTCGCGCAGGTCGGCGCGCACGCCGCGATGCGGTTCACCGAGCGGATCGGTGCGCTGGACCTGACGCCGCCGCAGGTCGGGCTGCTGCGGCTGGTCGCGTCGCGGCCCGGGCAGAGCCAGCAGGCGCTGGCCAAGCAGCTCGGCACGCCGGCGACGCGGCTCGTCCCGCTCGTCGACGGCCTGGAGAAGCGCGGCCTGATCGAGCGTCGCCGCAACGCCGAAGACCGGCGGCTCTACGCCCTGGAGCTGAGTGAGGACGGTCGTGCCCTGATGGGCCAGGTCGCCCGGGCGGCGGCGTCCCACGACCGCACGATCACCGCGGTGCTCACCGAGGACGAGCGCGCGACCCTCCACGCCCTCCTGACGAAGATCGCCGACGACCAGGGCCTCACCCCCGGCGACGCGCGGGGCCGGCTCAGCTGAACGCCGCCAGCATCCCGGCGACCGACGCGGGCCAGGTGAACTCCTCCGCCCGGGCCCGGGCCGCCGCGCGGCGCAGGTCCTCGGGGCTCTCCAGCAGGTCCGTCACCGCCGTGGCGAACGCGGGCGCGTGGTCGTCCACCGCCGCGCCGCAGCCCGGCCGCACGATCTCGCGCAGCGCCGACGACGCCGACACCACCACCGGCGTCCCGGACGCCAGGGCCTCCAGCGCGGCCAGCCCGAACGTCTCGTGGGGGCCGGGCGCCAGGGAGACGTCCGCGCTGGCCAGCAGCCGTGCGACGTCGCCGCGGCCGGACAGGAACCCCAGGAACGTCACCGGCAGACCCCGCGCCCGCCTCTCCAGCGCACGCCGTCGTGGCCCGTCCCCGGCGACGACCAGCCGGACCCGCGCGCCGGCCTCGGTCAGCTCGGCGACGGTGTCCACGCTGCGCTCCACGTGCTTCTCCGGCGACAGGCGTCCACAGTGGACGAGCAGCGCGTCCGCTCCCCCGGCGAGGCCGGCGCGCCAGCCGTCGTCGCGCATGGCGGGCCGGAACGTCGCCAGGTCGACGCCGAGCGGCACGCGGTGGACGTTCGGCGCCTCGATCCGGTCGAACTCCGCGCGCGCGAACGCCGTCGTGCAGACGACCGTGTCGTAGCTCGCGGCCATCCGGCGGTTCGCGACGTCGGCGACGCGCCGCGCCACCGGCTCGGGCAGCAGGAACTGCTCCAGCAGCCGGTCGAGGCGCTCGTGGGAGATGACCGTGCTCGGGACACCGTGGCGCCGCGCCCAGCCGCCCATCCCCCGCAGCGTCAGCCGGTCCGACACCTCGAGCCGGTCGGGTTCGAGTCTTCGCAGGACCGAGCGGACGCGGTGCGGGTCGACGGCGCGGTAGCCGCCGGTGCCCGGGATCTTCGGCGCCGGCAGGGAAAAGCGGCGTACGCCGGTCGGCAGGACCTCGTCGGCGTACCGGGTGCCGGGCACCACGAGCGTCACCTCGTGCCCGCTCGCGACGTACCCGGCGCCGAGGTGGTGCAACGCCGTGCGCAGCCCGCCCGAGCGCGGCCCGTAGAAGTTCGCGAGCTGAACGATGTGCATGTCAGGCCGCGCGGGCGGCCCGGCCCTGCACGGCTTCGTAGTGCCCCATCAGCTCGCGGCAGATGGCGGGCCAGGTGCGGCCCAGCACCACCTTGCGCGCCTTCTCGCCGAGCCGCGCCCGCAACGCCGGGTCGCGCAGGGCATCGACCTTCTCGACGAGCGCCGGGCCGAACCCCTCGCGGTCCGCGGGCAGCAGGTAGCCGGTGCGGCCGGGCAGGACGAGGTCCTTGGGGCCGCCCGCGTCCGGCGCGAGCACCGGCAGCCCGGACGCCATCGCCTCCTGCACCGCCTGGCAAAAGGTCTCGTGCGGACCGGTGTGGACGAAGACGTCGAAGCTCGCGTACGCCTTCGAGAGCTCGTCGCCGTACTTCGCGCCGAGGAAGGCGGCGCCGGGCAGCTGCTCCCTGAGGTTTTCCAGTTCGGGCCCGTCGCCGACGACGACCAGGCGGACCCCCGGCATCCCGGCGAGCGCGGCGAGGCGGTCGACCTCCTTCTCGGGCGCGAGCCGTCCGACGAACCCGACGAGCAGCTCGCCGTCGGGTGCCAGCTCGGCCCGCAGCGCCGGGTCGGCGTGCTCCGGGGAGAACCGCTCGATGTCGACGCCCCGCGCCCAGCGGTGCACGCGCGGGACGCCGTGCAGCTCCAGCTGCTCGACCGCGTCGCTGGACGGCGCCAGCGTCCGGTCGGCGCGGGAGTGCAGCCGGCGCACCCAGCGCCACGCGGCCCGCGCGGCGATGCCGAAGCCGTACGCGGCGGCGAACCCGGCGATGTCGGTCTGGTAGACGGCGATCGACGGGACGCGCAGGCGTCTCGCGGCGGCCAGCCCGCGCGCCCCGACGACGAACGGCGAGGCCAGGTGCACGACGTCCGGGCCGAACGCGGCGAGCGCGTTGAGCACCGTGCGCGTCGGCACGCCGATCGGCAGGGAGTTGACGCCGGGGAAGTCCAGCGCGGGGATCCGGACGACCGGGGCGCCGCGGTAGGAGTCCGGGCCGGGACCGGGGGCGATGATCAGCACGTCGTGGGCGCGTTCGCGCAGGTGCTCGACGACCCGCAGGACGGAGTTGGTCACGCCGTTCACCTGGGGCAGGAAACTTTCGGTGACTATGGCGACTCGCACGTCTTGGACGATCGCACCCGATCCTGGCGGCGGCGTGACGTGTGAGCCAACGCTGCCGGAACAGATCCGCCACGACATGTCATCTCAAGGTCGTGTCCCGGAAACCAGGGTGACCCAGACTAAGCAGGCATGACCCTCTTGTCCTCCCGGCCGCCGCGGCCCGTCGAGCCCGGCCTGCTGTCGAGGGCGCTCGAAGTGGCCGGACGGCTGGCCAACGACGCCACCGACGTGATCACCGCGACCGCCGGCCGCGGCGCCCACCCGTCGACGCTGGACTCGCCCTTCGACTGGGTCACCGACACCGACCGCATCCTGGAGCGCCACACACGGCGCGTCCTGACGGCGGAGTTCCCGGGCATCCCGGTGGTCGGCCACGAGTTCGGCGCGGACCACGGCGCGGACGTCGCCGAGTACCGCTGGGTGGTGGACTCGGTGGACGGCACGGCGAACTACGTGGCGGGGGTGCCGTGGTGCGCGTACAGCCTGGCACTGGTGGACGCGGCGGGGCCGGTGGTGGGAGTGGTGGCGGACCCGTACCGAGCCCAGATCTACGCGGCGGCGCGCGGACGAGGGGCCCGCGCGAACGGCAAGCCGGTCAAGCTGGTGGACCGCTGCGTGACAGCGGGGGCGCTGGTGTGCACGGAGTTCGCACGGAGGGGCCCCTGGCCGGGAATGGGCGGCTTCATCGAGCGCGCGGCGGCGGCGCACGCGGGGGTGCGGGTACTGGGATCGGCGGCGTTGTCGATCGCCCAGGTGGCGCTGGGCCACGCGGCGGCGGCGGTGCTGCACAGCTACCACGAGTGGGACGTGGCCGGCTCGGTGGCGATGGCGATCGAGGCGGGAGCGGTGGTGCTGGACAAGCACGGAGAGGACACGGCGTTGCCCACGGACGGGCTGCTGGTGGCGGCCCCGGGGGTGGCGGACGAGGTACTGGGCTGGTGGCAGGAGACAGCCGGGACGAGCTGAGTTGTCCACATCGGGTCCGGCTATCCACAGATTCGCCGCATCACCCGTTCGTGAAGCCCTCCACCGATAGACTGGAGCAGGGCACGCCCCCCAGGGTGTGGCGGGGGATTGCCTGGTCAGCAGCGCCCCGACCGCGACCGCCCTAGACCTCCCCCGCCCCTCGTCCCAGCCGCGATCAGCACCGGAGACCCGGGGTCAAGGGTGAGCGAAGCTCATCGCGAAGCGACGCCGAAGGCGCCCTTGAGGCCGGGTATCCGGTGTTGAACAATCGAAGACGAGGAGCGGGAGAACCCCGGAAACCTCCGATCACCCCCGCAAAATCGGCTTGCGACCGCTGTGAGGATCGGAAGATGCCGACCCTCCACACCCAGCGGCTCACCCTCGTACCCCTCGCCGACGAGCACCTCGACCTGGAACACGAACTCGACTCCGACCCCGAAGTCATGCGCTACCTCACCGCCCGGGCCGCAACCCGCGCCGAGACCGAACGAGCCCACCGGCGCCGGATAGCCACCGCGCCCGGGTTCGGCTTCTGGATGGGCTTCGCCGGCACCGACTTCGCCGGCTGGTGGATCCTGCGCCCACCCCAGGGCCCGGACCAGCCGTACGGCGAGGGCGAAGCCGAACTCGGCTACCGCCTGCTACGCCGCCAATGGCGAAAGGGCTACGCCCGCGAAGGCTCACTCGAACTGATCCGCTACGGCTTCGAAGAACTGGGCCTGGACCGCATCTACGCCCAGACAATGGCCGTCAACACCCCGTCCCGCGCGACGATGATCTCAGCCGGGCTCACGTTCAAGAGGGCGTTCACCTCGGCCGCCGACTACGACGACCCGGTCGAAGGCTCCGAGCAGGGCGAAGTCGAATACGAGATCACGCGGGAACGCTGGCTCGCTTGTCCACCCGGCGGATCCACCACAGCACCGGCCCCGCCACCAGCCACGTGAACAACACGAAGCTCCCCAGCGGCAGCAACGTCAACGCCGCCGACCGGCCGGCCACCCGCGCCAGCTCGGGATCGGAAGCGTCGTACTCGATCCGCACCAGCTGACCGGCCGCCAGCCCGTCCGGGTACAGCACTCCGTTCGCCGGGCTGTGGACAATCCCGTCCGGGGTCTCGAAGTGGATGATCGTGCGGTCGAACGCCACCGAGTCCACCGTCGCGTTCGCCGTCCCGAGTTGAGCCTCGATAGCCCCGTCGTTGCGGATCGCCGCGAACAGGAGGCAGACGCACATCACGGTGAGGAGCGAGGCGACGCCGAGGGTGACCCACCACCCGACGCGCCTCACCCGCTCACCTCTCGTGCTCACGCCGCGAGCGTAGCGGTCCCGCTCAGTGCGCGTGTTCGGCGGCGAGATTCCGGTGGTTCGCCTGGATCTGGTCGTACGACTTCGGCTTCACGGACGCCGAACGCGCCGTGAACGCGGCGGGCGAAGCGCCGTTCGGGCCGACCGCCGGCTTGCCCGCCGTGTACAGCCACGTCTGGAACAGGTCGTACAGCGGCTTGCCCGAAACCTTCTCGGCCAGCGCGATGAACTCCTGGATGCGCCCGTGCGACCCGCCCTTCTGGACCTGCCAGGTCTGCAGGATCTTGAAGAACGCTTCGTCGCCGACGGCCGTCCGCAGCGCCTGCAGCGTCAGCGCGCCGCGGTCGTACACGGCGTTGTCGAACTGGTTGTCCGCGCCCGGGTCGGCCGGGACGAGCTTCCACAGGTCGCCGTCGGCCGGGTTGGAGTCGTACGTGTACTGCGCGAGCTCGGCGACCGAACCCTCGCCCTCGTGCTCCGACCAGAGCCACTCGGCGTACGACGCGAAGCCCTCGTTCAGCCAGATGTCGCTCCAGCGGTCGAGCGAGACGTTGTCGCCGAACCACTGGTGGGCGTTCTCGTGCGCGATCAGCGTCGTGTTGGAGCCCGCGCGGAAGTTGCGCGCGCCGTAGGTCGGCCGGGTCTGGTTCTCCAGCGAGAACGTGATGCCGCTGGTCACGACGCCGCCCTCGGCCTCGAACGGGTACGGCCCGAACTGCGTCGCCAGGAACGCGTCGATCTCCGGCGTCCGCTCGACGCTGGCCTTCGCCGCGTACAGCGAGTCGCCCAGGTCGGACCCGTACGCCGTGATGAACGGCTTGCCGTCCGGCGTCGTCGACTGGTTCAGCTCGTACTTGCCGACGATGAACGACGTCAGGTACGTGGCCTGCGGCTTCGTGCTGCGCCACTGCCAGCGGGTCCAGCCGGCGCGTTGCTTCGTGGTGCGGACCAGCGTGCCGTTGGTGACGGCGACGTTGTCGTCCGGAGCCTCGATGGTGACGTCGTAGGTCGCCTTGTCGGTCGGGTGGTCGTTGGCCGGGAACCACCACGCGGAGCTCTGCGGCTCGTCGACGCCGAGCGCGCCGAAGGAGCCCTTCTTCCACGCGTTGAGCCCGTCGACCTTTTCGGTGGACGGGGTGTCCGAGTAGGCGACGACGACGGTCGCGGTCTGGCCCTTGAGCAGCGGCTGCGCCGGCGTGACGACGAGTTCGCCGTTGCCGTTCTGGTTCGCGAACTGCGCGGGGCGGTTGTTGACCAGGACGCTCGACGCCTTGAGCGCGAAGTCCAGGTCGAACCGCGAAAGGTCCTGCGTGGCGGTGAGCAGCAGCGTGGTGGTGCCGGCGAGGACGTCGGTCGCGGGCTGGTAGGTCAGCCGGATGTCGTAGTGCAGCACGTCCGTCCCGCCGTTGCCGGCGTTCGGGTAGTACGAGTCACCGACGCCGGGAGCACCGGGCGTCGGGGCCGCACTGGCGGTACCGGCGAGCAGCACCGAGGCGACCCCGGCCGCGAGCACACCGAGGCCGGTGCGAGTTCTTGCACGCATTCGAATCCCTCCAACGGGTGAGGATCAGCGCGCTCGAACGTAGCCAGCCAAGGAGGTGCCAGGTACAGCCAAAGGAAGGTTCTTGCCTACTGGGATCAAGATCGGAAACCGCTTGACGTGCCGTTTTCCACCGAGACGGCCGTGTCGATCCGTCAGACCGCCGAAACCGCGCTCGACACCGCCGCCCGCAGGCGTCCGTGCAGGTCGCGGTGCCGGGAGCGGTCCACCCGGACCTCGACGACCCGCAGCCCCGGCGCCGGCCGCAGGGCCGCGCGGAACTCCGTCAGCGTCTCCGCCCCCACGTGCGGCACCCGGTAGCCCGCGCACAACGCGCCCAGGTCCGCCCCGTGCGGGGTCCCGAACACCCGCTCGAAGCTCGCCGCGTGCTCCGGCGCGCCCTGCTCCAGCAGGGAAAAGATGCCGCCGCCGTCGTCGTTGCACACCACGATCGTCAGGTCCGGGCGCTGCTCCGCCGGGCCCGTCAGCAGACCCGACGCGTCGTGCAGGAACGTCAGGTCGCCCAGCAGCGCGTACGACGGCCCGCGGTGGACGTACGCCGCGCCGATCGCCGTCGAGACCGTGCCGTCGATGCCCGCCACCCCGCGGTTGCGGTGCACCAGGACGTCCGCGCGCAGCCTGCCGGCCAGCGCCACGTCCCGCGTCGGGTTCGACGAACCCACCACCAGCAGCGAGTCCGGCGGCAGCGCGTCGACCAGCTCGGACGCGACCCGCAGCCCCGACGGCCACGGCTCCGAATCCAGCACCGACGTCACCGCCGACGACGCCGCCGCGTCCGCCCGGCGCCAGCTCGCCAGCCACTCCGGGTCGGCCGGCTTGGTCGGCTCGTCGAACCACTGCCCGACCTGCCGGACGTTGTGCGCGGGCGCCGGCCAGTCCGAGTCCGGGCGCACCAGCAGGACCTCGACCGACGGGTCCGAGATCACCTTCTGGATCTGCCGGAACACCGTCGGCCGGCCGAGGCAGAGCACCTGCTCCGGCTTGTGCTTCGCGATGAACTCCTCGACGCCCAGCAGCCACGCGCCGGACGAGATCGCCGTGCCGCCGGACAGGCCGAGCCCGCCGGTCTCCGACACCACCGGCCAGCCGTGCTGCTCGGCCCACTCGCTGGCCGCCTGGACGCCGGTGTCGCACGCGATCACCAGGCCGTGGCGCGCCGAGGGCACCACGAACGACGGCAGCGCGCCGAAGTCCGGCAGCTCGGTCCAGCGGGAGCCGTCGGGGCGGCCGTCCAGGGACTCGTACCACTCGCCGTCGTCGTCGAGATCCGGCACCAAGGGCTCGCGGAAGGGGATGTTCAGGTGCACCGGCCCGCAGCGCCACTCGCCGTAGGCGGCGTTCCACGCCCGGCAGATCTGGCTGCGCCAGTACGAGTTCTGGCCGGCGCGCCGCTCGGCGACGGCCAGCTCGTCGAAGTAGCGGGCGGCGGCGCCGTAGAGCTGGTGCTGGTCGATGACCTGCGACGCACCGGCCGCGCGCAGCTCGGGCGGCCGGTCGGCGGTCATGACGATCAGCGGGACGCCGGCGCGGTCGGCCTCGAGAACGGCGGGGTGGAAGTTCGCGGCCGCGGTGCCGGACGTGCAGAGCACGGCCACCGGACGGCCGGTGCGGGCGGCGATGCCGAGCGCGAGGAAGGCGGCCCCGCGCTCGTCGATGCGGACGTGGAGCTGGAGCTTCCCGGCCGCCGCCGCGTCGTAGAGCGCGATCGACAGCGGCGCGTTGCGGGAGCCCGGGCAGAGGACGACGTGCGAAACGGTGTTGCGGACGAGCTCGTCGACGATGACCCTGGCCTGCGCGGTGGAAGGGTTCACCGGCAGGCTCCAGACTGATCGCAAATGTCCACAGGTCCTATTCTCCCAAACGTGGATGACGCCCGAGTTTCCGAGCTGTTCGACCCCGCCGCGTGGACCGAGGTCGACGGTTTCGCCTTCACCGACATCACCTACCACCGTTCCGCTGAGGACCGCGGTGGCAAACGCGTGGTGCGCATCGCGTTCGACCGTCCGGAGGTCCGCAACGCCTTCCGGCCGCACACCGTCGACGAGCTCTACCGGGCGCTGGACCACGCCCGGATGAGCTCGGACGTCGGCTGCGTCCTGCTCACCGGCAACGGCCCCTCGCCCAAGGACGGCGGGTGGGCGTTCTGCTCCGGTGGTGACCAGCGTATTCGCGGACGCTCCGGGTATCAGTACGCGAGCGGCGAGACCTCCGACACGGTGGACCCCGCGCGGGCCGGCCGGCTGCACATCCTCGAGGTCCAGCGGCTGATCCGGTTCCTGCCGAAACCGGTGATCGCGGTCGTGCCGGGCTGGGCCGCGGGCGGCGGGCACTCCCTGCACGTCGTGTGCGATCTCACGCTCGCCTCGGCCGAGCACGCGAAGTTCAAGCAGACCGACGCCGACGTCGGCTCGTTCGACGGCGGCTACGGCTCGGCCTACCTGGCGAAGATGGTCGGGCAGAAGTTCGCCCGCGAGATCTTCTTCCTCGGCCGCGAGTACTCCGCCCAGCAGATGCACGAGATGGGCGCGGTCAACGCCGTCGTGCCGCACGCGGATCTCGAAAAAGAGGCGCTGACCTGGGCCTGGGAGATCACCCGCAAGTCGCCGACGGCGCAGCGGATGCTCAAGTACGCGTTCAACCTCACCGACGACGGCATGGTCGGCCAGCAGCTGTTCGCCGGCGAGACCACCCGGCTGGCGTACATGCAGGACGAAGCCGTCGAAGGCCGTGACGCCTTCCTCCAGAAGCGCGACCCCGACTTCAAGGACGTCCCCTATTACTACTGAGCTGCTCCCCGTCCCCCTCGACGGCTCCCCCGAGGCGCTCGAGGCGTTGAAGACGGCCATCGCGGACGCGCTGGGCGGCGGCCCGGCCGTGCTGCCCTTCACCGACCCCGCGCTGCGCGACGCGATGACGCCGGACGAGCCCGTCGAGCCGGACACCGCCGTGATCATCGCCACCTCGGGCTCGACCGGCGCGCCCAAGGGCGTGCTGCTCTCCGCCCGCGCGCTGACCGCGTCCGCCGAGGCCACGCACACGCGGCTCGGCGGTCCGGGGCACTGGCTGCTCGCCACCCCGGCGCACTACATCGGCGGCCTGCAGGTGCTGGTCCGGTCGCTGCTGGCGGGCACCGAGCCCGCTTTCCTGACCGGCGCCGGCTTCCGGCCGGACGACTTCGCGGCCGCGGCGGCGAAGCTGACGGGCGGCCCGCGGTACACGGCGTTGGTGCCGACCCAGCTGGTCCGGCTGCTCGACGACGGCGGCGCCGGGCTGGCCGCGGCGAAGACGTTCGACGCGATCGTGGTCGGCGCGGCGGCGACGTCGGCGGCCCTGCGCGAGCGCGCGGCCGACGCGGGCGTGGCGATCGTGCCCGCGTACGGGATGAGCGAGACGGCCAGTGGCTGCGTCTACGACGGCTTCCCGCTCGACGGCGTCCGCGTCGACGTCGACGGGGACCGGATCCGCATCGCCGGCGACGTCCTGGCCCACGGCTACCGGCTGCGGCCCGACCTGACCGCGGAGTCGTTCGGCGGCGGCTGGTTCACGACGTCCGACCGTGGGGTTCGTCACGACGACGGCCGGATCGAGGTACTCGGCCGGGCCGACGACATGATCAACACCGGCGGCGTGAAGGTGTCCGCGAACGCGATCGAGCGGCTCCTCGGCGAGCAGCCCGGCGTGCGGGACGCGTGCGTCGTCGGGCTGCCGGACGCGGAGTGGGGCGAGGCCGTCGTGGCGCTGGTCGTCCCGGATGGTGAACCTCCCGAAGCGGACGAACTGCGCGCCGCCGTCCGGGCCGATCTGGGCGCGCCGGCCACGCCGAAACGCGTCGAATACGCCGCTGAGCTGCCCCTTCGCGGTCCCGGCAAGATCGACCGCGCGGCGGTGAGAGCGCGACTTCTGTCGGGTTTGCGCGGCTGAATGGCCGCACTTCGTTGACATGTACGGCGTGCACCCGCTTGGCTACTCACCATGACGCGCTGGATCAGAATCGCCTTGGCAGGCACGGCGGTCACGCTGGGGCTCCTGCTCCCCGCGGGCGCCGCGCTGGCCGACCCGCCCGCCGCGGATCCCAACAGCGGCACGCTCACCTGGCAGTTGCCGACCACGGACTGACCGCCGCCCGCTGATCCACATGGCGTTGAATGACGCCATGGCGAGTGTGAGCGAGTGGATCGAGGGGGCCCGGCCCCGGACGCTGCCGAACGCGGTGGCGCCGGTGGTGGCGGGCGTCGGCGCGGCGGTCGCGCTGGACGCGTTTTCGTGGTGGCGCTCAGCCCT
The DNA here is from genome assembly GCF_040629235.1 of Amycolatopsis sp. NPDC005961. Taxonomy (NCBI): domain Bacteria; kingdom Bacillati; phylum Actinomycetota; class Actinomycetes; order Pseudonocardiales; family Pseudonocardiaceae; genus Amycolatopsis; species Amycolatopsis sp. NPDC005961. The sequence continues at coordinate 163,220 of NZ_JBEXVF010000011.1, forward strand.
CGCGCTGCTGGTCTCCCTCTCGCTGATCGTCGGCGTCAACTACGCCAACGACTATTCCGACGGCATCCGCGGCACCGACGAGAACCGCGTCGGCCCGCTGCGGCTGGTGGGTTCGGGTGTTGCCGCGCCGAAGGCCGTGCTGACCGCGGCGCTGGTCGCGCTGGGCCTCGCCGGGGTGCTGGGCCTGGTGCTCGTCGCCCTCAGCGGGCTCTGGTGGCTGCTCGCGATGGGCGCGGTCTGCATCCTCGGCGCGTGGTTCTACACCGGTGGCAAGAAGCCCTACGGCTACTACGGTTTCGGCGAGATCGCCGTGTTCGTGTTCTTCGGGCTGGCCGGCGTCCTCGGCACGGTGTACGTCCAGGCCGGCCGGGTCAGCTGGGCCGCGCTGGCGGGTGCGGTCGCGGTCGGCAGCTTCTCGACGGCGGTGCTGACGGCCAACAACCTGCGCGACATCCCGACCGACGTCGAGTCCGGCAAGCGCACGCTGGCGACCCGACTCGGCGACGGCGGAACGCGGCGGCTGTACCTGACGCTGATCGCGGTGCCGTACGTACTGAGCGTCGTGCTCGGGATCTTCCACCCGCTGGTGCTGATCACCCTGCTGACGGCGCCGATGCTGCTGAAGTCGGTCCGCGCGGTCGCCGGCGGCGCCCACGGGCGCGAGCTGATCCCGGCGTTGCGGGACACGGGCCTGGCGATGCTTGCCTGGGCGGTGCTGGCCGCCGTCGCGCTGAGCTTCTAGACCTCGATCAGCCGCAGGTCGTGGGCGGCGACGAGGGCCGCCGTGCGCGTGTGCACCCGCAGCTTGCGGAACAGCGCGCCTTGCAGGTTTTCCACGGTCCGCGCCGAGATCCCCAGCTCCGACGCCGTCTGCCGGGTCGTGTGGCCGGCGCCGATGGCCGCCAGGATCTCGCGCTCCCGCCGCGTCAGCGACAACGGGTACGGCCCCGGCAGCTCGGCCGGCGCACCGACCAGGCCGAGCCGGACGGCGTGGGCGACCGCGTGCGCCTGGCTGTGGACGTCGAGCTTCGCGAAGATCTGCTGCTTGTGGTTCTCGACGGTCCGCGGGCTGATCCCCAGCACCGCCGCGGCCTGCCGCGGGGTGTGACCGGCGCCGATGAGGCACAGCACCTGCCGCTCCCGCGTGGTCAGCGCCGGCGTCCGGGCGCCGGCCTGCTTGATGACGTCGAGCAGGACCCGCAGCCCGCTGCCGTACGGCACGACGGCGGCCGTCCCCGCGCTCCTGGGTCCGCCGTCGCCCAGGCCGACCAGCCGGACCGGCGCGGGCAAGGGATCCGAGCCGCCCGCGTCGGCTTCGAAGACGGCGACGTCCGGGATCCGGCCCGCGCACACTTCGGCCAGCCGGGTCCGGGACGGCACGGTCCCCACGACGGCGACACCGGGGACGCGCGCCAGGTTCTCCGCGAGCAGCTCGCGGAACAGGCGGTTGCCGTGCTGCACCACGACGCGTACGGCGGGCTTCGTCGCCATGCCCTACCTCGATCCGGTCGGCTCCCCTCGCGAACCGCCCGTTCGACAGTTTCGCACACCCGCCCGCGAAAGGGTCTGGACCAAATGGTGGTTCTGTCGCCTCAGGTCAGCTCGACGAGCGGGAACGCGCGGTGCCGCCGCGGGGGAACCAGGTAGTTCTGCCGCCGGGTCGCCGTGATGAAACGTTCCAGGCCGTGGTCCTCCTCCTCGAGGCCGAATTCGTCCAGCAGATCGACGGAAGCCTGGCTGCGCCGGAGATCCGCGAAGAAGTCGGCGCTCGGGAAGAACCCGGAGAACTGCAGCTTCGGTGTGTTGCGGCCGCCGCGGACGTCCATCGCGTCGAAGCCGGGGCCGTCGATCCGGAGGTGGATCGGGCGGCCTTCGGCGGTCCGGCCGGTGCGGTGCAGCTGCGAGACGTGCCCGATGCGGGCGAACCGCTCGGCGCTCGTGCGCGCGTAGTCCCGGCCGTTGAACAGGTTCCGCAGCACCGCGCCGCGCATGCCGAGGCTGCGCGGGCCACCGCCGTCGAGGAACGGGTCGGCCGGGTCCTCGGGCACCTGTGCCGGTGACTGGAACATGTACTGCAGCCGCTCGCCGAAGTTCTCGCGGTGGTCGACGTCCTCTTCGGGGTCGCGGCCGTCCACGTAGTACTGCTGGAGGTCGAGCAGGACGTGCGAAAGGTGTTGCACCGCACCGTTGTCGAAGTACCCGCCGGGTTGCGCGTTCGTCAGCCGGATCCCGTGGCCGCCGACGAAGGTGACGTCCTGCGGCGGCGCGCTCGCGTCCACCTGCTGGTCGGCGAACCCCATCCACATCGGGGAGAACGGGTTGACGAACGAGGCGAACGGGAGCCGGTTGGCGTCGGCGAGGTACCGCGGCAGGCCCATCTGCACGAACATCGCGCGGGACGAGGTGATCGTCATCCCCGCGTCGAACCGCGGCGACGCGATCGGGCGGCCGACGAGCCGGCCGCTGCCGCCCAGCCACGCGACGACGTCGGCCACGTAGCTCCAGTCGTCGCCGCGGACGGTGAACAGGACGTCGTTGTTCTCCAGCACGAGCGGCACGGTGAACTCGGGCCGCCGCAGTTCGAGCGCGTGCGCGCCGGGCGCGACGTCCGTGGGGCCCGCGACGGCCCGCTTCAGCACCGGCTGGTTCCCGGCGAGCGTGCGCGGCAGGTTCGCGTTCACGAGCGCCGCGGGGAACCGCGCGAAGTAGGTGTCGCTGTAGGCGACGTGGGTGAACACGCCACCGGGCGCGTACGGGTAGTTGCCTTCGATGGTGCGCAAGGCGGTTTCCATCCGGCCCGCGTCCACTTTGGACGGTGCCCGGCCCAGCCGCGCGGTGACGAAGGTGGTGTGGATCGGCGGCATCCCGACCAGGACGCCGTCCAGCGTCTGCGCGGGCGGCATGAACGGGCCGAGGTCGAACTGGACGTCGGGGAAGGCGGCGTCGCCGTCCGCCCAGGCCATCCGCACCGGCACCCTGGCGAAGCCGGAGACCAGCTCGAGCGTGCCGAGCGCGGCCATCGCGCCGGCGACGACGCCGGTGCGGCGCAGGGCCGTCCGGCGGTCGACCGGCCGGGACCGGATCGGGACGATGCTGACCCCCGCGTCACCGGCAGCACGGCCGGCGTGGTGGGCGAGCGGGCACTTCGACACGGGACGTTCGGGGACAGCGGACACGGCGACCTCCGGGGACCCGCCGCCCCTCGTCGGCGCCCGGCCACGGTAGATCTTCACGCGCGGCGGCCACCATGACGAGAAGAACCTAGGTATGCGCGGAAAACCCTAGGTACTCCACTGTCCACAAGGGATCAGCTCTCCGGGACGAACTTCCCGGTCGTCAGGAACTCCTCGAACAACGCCGCGTGCGGCGCCAGGTCGAGGTCCTGCTGCGCCACCCAGTCGTCGTTGTAGTACGTGTGCGCGTACCGCTCGCCGCCGTCGCACAGCAGCGTCACGACGCTGCCCGCCTGGCCGTCCTCGACCATCCGCGAGATGAGCCGGAACGCGCCGTAGAGGTTCGTGCCCGTCGAGCCGCCCGCCCAGTGCCCGGTGCGCTCGCGCAGCAGCCGGATCGCCGCCAGGGAGCCGGCGTCGGGGATCTGGAACATCTCGTCGATGACGCCCGGTACGAACGACGGCTCGCAGCGCGGCCGGCCGATCCCCTCGATCCGCGACGGCATACCGGTCGCGTAGTCGAGCGCTCCGGTTTCCCAGGCGCCGAAGAACGACGAGTTCTCCGGGTCGACGACGCAGATCTTCGTCGTGTGGCGCTTGTAGCGGACGTACCGGCCGAAGGTCGCGCTCGTGCCGCCGGTGCCCGCGCCGACGACGATCCACGCCGGGACCGGGTGGCGTTCCGAGCGCATCTGCGCGAACACCGACTCGGCGATGTTGTTGTTGCCGCGCCAGTCCGTCGCCCGCTCGGCGTAGGTGAACTGGTCGAGGTAGTGCCCGTCGCACTCGGCCGCGAGCCGCTCCGCCTCGGGGTACATCGCCGGCGCCTCGTCGACGTAGTGGCACTCACCGCCGTAGAACTCGATGAGCGCGATCTTCTCCTTCGACGTGCGCCGCGGCACGACGGTGATGAAGCGCAGGCCGAGCATGCGGGCGAAGTAGGCCTCGGACACGGCGGTCGAGCCGCTGGAGGCCTCGACGAGCACGGTGTCCGGCCCGATCTGGCCGTTGACGAGCCCGTAGAGGAACAGCGACCGCGCGAGTCGGTGCTTCAGCGAGCCGGTCGGGTGGACGGACTCGTCCTTGAGGTACAGGTCGATGCCCCACTCCGGGGGCAGCGGGAAGACGTGCAGGTGGGTGTCGGCGCTGCGGTTCGCGTCGGCTTCGATGATCCGGACGGCCTCGCGGACCCAGCTGCGGGCGTGCAGGCGGCTCATTCGGGCTGGCCGGAGACGTCACCGCGCAGCTGCGCCCGCAGGTCGGCACGGGCCCGGGCGCGCTTCTCGTTGCGCTTCGCCAGGCCGGCCGTGACGCGGGCGTTCAGCGGGCGGAACAGCAGGAGGCCCAGCGGCAGCCCGACCACCAGGCCGACGACCAGCGCGACCAGCAGCGGCACCCCGACCAGGGACAGCACCCACGCGATCGCCGCGACCAGCACGAACCGCGCCAGCAGGTACAGCGTCAGGTCACGGGCCAGCTGTGGGGGCTTCTCGTCGCTCACACCAACGCAGGCTACGCGCCGCCTTGCCGGTCCCGCTGCAGGCCCGCGTTGTTCGGGCGGCCCTCGAAGCGCGTCGAGAGCACGACGGTCGTGTTCGTCCGCCCGACGCCGGGGATGCGCCGGAGCCGGCCGAGGGCGCGTTCGAGCTCGTCGACGGTCGCCACCCGCACCTTGACCACGAACGCTTCGTCGCCCGCCACCGCGTAGCAGCTCTCGACCTCGTCGAGTTCGCCGAGCGCGTCGGCGACGTCGTCTTCGGTCGCGGTGTCGGTCGGATGGATGCCGACGAGGGCGGTCACGCCGAGGCCGACCGAGCTCGGGTCGACGACCGCGTGGTAGCCGGTGATCACGCCGCCGGCCTCCAGCTTGCCGACCCGCTCGTGCACCGACGACGCGGAGAGGCCGACGGCCCGCCCGAGGTCGGCGTACGTGGCCCGTCCGTTGATGCGCAACGCTGCGATGATCTTCCGGTCCAACTGATCCACGGCATCACTCTATGCGGTTGGACAATCCCCCATTGAGACCATGCCTCGCGGCCGATGACCGGGTCGAACGACATCTGAGCACGTCAGGTCACCGGAAATTAGTTGCACAACGTAAGCAACCTGTCCGTTTTGACCTTTAAGGGCTCTTTACTCTTGGACAACCGTTCGAGTACCCGACGGGTGAAGTGCAACGATTGCCGTGTTGGCTACCCCGGCGGAACGGGCCAGAAGGGCCCGGACGCCTCCGGTATAGCAGTGAGGTCGTTAAGGAGGCGGAAAATGACCGCGACGATGGGCGGACGACTGCTCACCCCTGGTGAGGTGGCAGCACTGTTCCGAGTGGACCCCAAGACGGTCACCCGGTGGGCCACCGCGGGCCGGATCGGCTCGATCCGGACCCCGGGCGGGCACCGGCGATTCCGGGAGTCCGAGGTGAACGAGCTCCTCGCGGAGCTGACCACGGACGCCAGCGAACCGGCCCGCAAGGCCTGAACCATCTCGAGCGCCGGGCCGTGTCGGGTACGGGGACTTTCCCCGCCCCGCGCGGCCCTTCGTGTCCTGGTCGTCACCCCGCCCGACGGGGTTCGGGCCGAAACCGGCTCGACGGGTTAACCTCGGGGGACCCACACGGAAGGATCCGGCATGCTCGCTCTGCTCGCGGCGGTCGGCGCGCTGGTCGTCGCCCTGCTCCTGTGGCGGTCTTTCGCCGGTCAGCGGATGGTCACTTCGCCTCCGCGCCGCGCCCCGATCGCCCCGGACGACGACCCCGACTTCCTGCGCCAGCTGTCCGAACAGCAGCGCAAACGCCGGGACGAAGACGGCTGACGCACTGAAGGCCACCTCCGGGCAGTAGTTCCCGGACGGTGGCCTTTCGCGCCTTTACCTACCGATAGCCCTGCGAAAGCGGGGTGGCGAAGCCGTCGGCGACCGTGGCGGCCAGTTCGAGCAGGGCCAGGCGCGTGTCGCCGGACAGGCGGTCCAGCTCGATCTCCGCGCCCTCTTCCAGGTGCGGGTCGAACGGGACCTTGCAGACCGCCCGGACCTTCGCGCCGAAGTGGGCCGACAGCTTGTCGAGGTCGACCGAGCCGCCCTTGGGACGGACCGAGTTGATCACCGCCACCGAGCGCTTCACCAGCTCGCCGTAGCCGTGGGCCTCGAGCCAGTCGAGCGTCGCCGAGGCGCTGCGGGCGCCGTCGACCGAGCCGGACGACACCACGACCAGCGCGTCCGCGACGTCCAGGACGCCCTTCATCGCCGAGTGCATCAGGCCGGTCCCGCAGTCGGTGAGCACGATGTTGTAGAAGTGCTCGAGCAGGTTGACCGTGCGCCGGTAGTCGTCCTCGGAGAAGGCCTCGGAAACGGCCGGATCCTGCTCGCTCGCGAGGATTTCCAGCCGGCTGGAGCCCTGGGACGTGTACGACCGGACGTCGCTGTAGCGCGTGATGCGGGCCGCGTCGCGCAGGAGGTGGCGGACCGTCGCCGTCGTCTCCAGCGGGAGCTTCTGGGACAGCGTGCCGCGGTCCGGGTTGGCGTCCACCGCCACCACGCGGTCACCGCGCAGCGAGGCGAACGTCGCGCCGAGCGTCGTCGTCACCGTCGTCTTGCCGACACCGCCCTTGAGCGACAGCATCGCGATCTTGTAGCACCCGCGCAGCGGCTGGTTGACGCGCGCGATGAGGTCACGGCGCTGCGTGTCCGCCGGGCTTTCCCCCGGGTTGATCAGCTTGCCCGTGCCGACGTAGACGGCCTTGCGCCAGCCCGACTGCGGGGGCCGCTTGACCTGCTTGACCAGGTGCGCGGTCGACAGGTCGTGGCCGTGTCCCGGCTGCTGCGGCGGCGCCGCGTGCCGGCCGCCCTGGGGCTGCGGCAGGCCCGAAGGCTGACCCGGCTGCTGCGGGTACTGGGCGTGCGCCTGGGCGTACTGCTGCGCCGGGTCGCCGTACTGCGGCTGCAGCGGTGGGAGATTCTGGTCGTAGCCATAGCCCTGGGGCACCTGGTGCGGGCCGGACACGGCCGGGTTCGGCACCTGGTGCGGGCCCGACACCGCCGGATTCGGCACCTGGTGCGGGCCGGACACCGCCGGGTTGGGCGGCGGCGGCACCGCCTGCGTCGGCTGCACGTCGAAGGCCCCGGACGTCTCGGGGTGCGGGTGCGAGTCCGTCCGGTCTTCGGCGAACAGGCTCGGCTTGGCCCCCTCGGGCTGCGGCTCGACCTGTTCGGGGTGGCCAGGAGCCGATTCTTCGCTGGGTCCGGTCACCGGTGTAAACCTCCGCGCACTCCGCCCGACATCATTCCCCCTGGCGACGACGGTAGTCGGCGAACCCGCGGTCCGCTCAGCCCACCCCGGCGTACGAGTGCAGGCCCGCCGTGACGAGGTTCACGAAGAACAGGTTGAAGATCATCGCGGCGAACCCGACGATGTTGATCGCCGCGGCCCGGGCCCCGCGCCAGCCGGCGGTCGCCCGCGAGTGCAGGTAGGCCGCGTAGATGACCCACGCGATGAACGCGACGGTCTCCTTGGGGTCCCAGCCCCAGAACCGGCCCCAGGCCGACTCGGCCCAGACGGCGCCGCAGAGGACGCCGAAGGTGAAGACGGGGAAGGCGAAGATCGTCGTCCGGTAGGCGATCCGGTCGAGGACGTCGGCCGCGGGCAGCTTCGAGGCGAACCGGGCGAACTTCGTCTCGTCCTTCTCGTAGGCCGCGCGGAACAGGTACAGGACGCTCGCGACGCCCGGCACCAGGAAGACGCCGGAGCCGATGATGGCCGCCGAGACGTGGATGACCAGCCAGTACGACTGCAGCGCGGGCTGGACCGGCGCCGCGGTCGTGTACAGCAGCGTGCCGTTGATGAACATCAGGATCACGACGGGCAGCAGCAGGAAGCCGGTGAGGTGGCGGACCGGGAACTTCCACATCACGACGATCCAGGTGACCACCGTGATGAAGGTGACCGCCATGCCGTACTCGTACATGTTGCCCCACGGCGCGCGGTGCACGGCGAGCCCGCGCAGCACGATCGCCGACAGCTGCAGCAGGGCGCCGAGCACGAGCAGCGACGCGCCCATCTTGCCGATCCGCTCGGGGCGGCCGGTCGCGCGCTGCGCGGCCGGGACCTCCTCGATCGGCGGCCCGCCGGCCCCGACGAGCTCGCGCGCGCGGAGCTTGGCACGCTCGGTGGCGAGCCGGCCCTTGGCGCCGAAGCCCTGCTCGATCAGCGTCATCATCAGCGCGACGACGTAGATCGCCGCGGCGGTGGTGTACAGCCAGTCGCTGTACTGCGACAGCGTCTCGTTGATCGGCATTGCCTCAGCCCTTCTGACCACTGATCAGGCGCTCGCTGATCCGGTGGAACTCTTCGCCGTACCCCGCCTGGTCGGTACGGGCCAGTCCGGCGACCTCGATCACGGTACCGGGGTCGTTTTCGGTCCCCGGCTTCACCCGCACCCACAGCCGGCGGCGCTTGACCAGCAAGGACGCGCCGAGACCGAGGAACATCGAGATGGCGAAGCCGAGCACGAAGCCCTGCGTCGGGTCGTGGGAGACCTGCAGGGAGACCCAGTGGTTGACGCCGTCGAAGCGGACCTTCGTGCCGTCGTCGAGCTTGATCTCCTGGCCGACCTTCATGTTCTCGCGGGCGATCTTCTTCAGCCTGCCGTCGTCCACGAGCGACTGGTCGATCTCGAACACCGACTGGCCGCGCCCGGCGTCGAGCCCGAGGTCGCCGCGCATGATGTCGACGGCGACGGCGGGGTCCTTCAGCTCCGGCGCCGACGACGTCAGGACGTTGCCGTGCAGGAACGACGTCGGCGCGAACAGCCCGGTGATGGCGAGCTGGCGGGTCCGCCGCTGCACCTCGTCGGTGACGCCGGGCTGGTCGAACTTCGTCGCGCCCTCGGCGAGCATCGTGGTGGGGTCGACCGTGCGCCACTGCGTGTTCTGGGTGCGCTTGTCGCCGTTCGGGAAGGTCACCGTGAACTGCGGCGAGTAGCCCTGGCCGAGCAGGTAGACGCGGTCGCCCGCGGTCCGCAGCGGCGAGTTGACCTCGAGGCCGTACGGACGCCAGGTGCCCGTGTCGAGGTCTCCGCCGGACTGGTACTGGATGTTCGCGTGGTAGTACTCCGGCTCGCCGGCCGGGGTGTACCGCACGGTGAAGTCGTCGACCTTCACGCAGAACGGGTCGAGGTCGGTGCCGTCGACGCGCAGGCCCGCGTTGAAGGAGTCGTAGTTGTAGATGCCGGAGTTGCAGAAGCTGTCGCCGTCGGCCTGGACGATGACCTGGCCTTCGTAGCCGTAGAGCTTGCCCAGCGCGAAGAAGACGATCAGGCCGAGCATGCTGAAGTGGAAGATCAGGTTGCCGGTCTCGCGCAGGAACCCGCGTTCGGCGGAGATCGTGCGGACGCCGTCGGCTTCCTCGCGCTCGACGCGGCGCCAGCCGGACAGGTGCTTGTGGACGGCGGCGATCTCGGCTCCGACGTCGGACTTGCCGCGGCCGAGCCGGTAGTGCGGCATCCGCGCGAGGTTGCGCGGGGTCAGCACCGGCTTGGCGCGCATCGCCTTGACGTAGTCGAAGCTGCGCGGCGTCAGGCAGCCGATGAGCGAGATCATCAGCAGCAGGTAGATCGCCGAGAACCAGATGCTGGAGTAGACGTCGTAGAACTCGAGCTTGTCGAGCAGGGTGCCCCACCAGCCGTGAGCGCTGATGTACTCGTCGACCTTGGGGGCGTTGAGCTTCCGCTGCGGTAGGAGCGCGCCCGGCAGCGCGGCCAGAGCGAGCAGGAACAGCAGGACGAGCGCGGTGCGCATCGACGTCAGGCCGCGCCAGGTGTTGCGCACGAAGGCGAACGTGCGCTTCGCGGGCGTCGGGCCTTGCGGGGTCTTGGGGGGTGCCTCCGTGGTCGTCACAGCGGCAGCCTCAGGTCACCGGCGAGCTCGTTGCGCAGCCAGCCCATCAGGTCCCCCCACACGCCCGTGACCAGCAGGATGCCGACGATCAGCAGCAGCGCGCCGCCGAAGATCTGCACCTGGCGGCCGTGCCGGCGCACCCAGTCGGTGGCGCGCACGGCCCAGCGGGCGCCGAGCGCGATCAGCAGGAACGGCACCCCGAGGCCGAGGCAGTAGACGGCGATCAGCAGGTAGCCGCGCGCCTCGGCGCCGCCGGTCGCGCTGGCCAGCGTGGTGACGGCGGACAGCGTCGGGCCGATGCAGGGCGTCCAGCCGAGGCCGAAGATCGCGCCGAGCAGCGGGGCGCCCCAGACGCCGCCGCCCGGGACGCGGTGCGAGCGGACCTCGCGCTGCAGGCCCGGGATCCAGCCGAGGAAGACGAGCGCCATGGCGATGGTCAGGACGCCGCCGATGCGCTGCAGGAGGTCCTGGTTGAGGGTGAGCGTGTCGGCCAGCCAGACGAGGGTGCCCAGCGTGGCGACGAAGACGACGGTGAACCCGAGCACGAACAGCAGGGCGGCGCCCAGGACGGCCCAGCGGCCCTTCTTGCGCTCCTCGTCGGCGCTGACCGCGGGGGCGTCCGCCCCGACGAGCGCGGCGAGGTACGCGAGGTATCCGGGGACCAGCGGCACCACGCAGGGCGAGGCGAAGGAGATCGTCCCGGCCAGCAGCGCGACGCCCGCGGCGAGCAGCAGCGGTCCGGAGATCGCCAGCTCGGTCACGGAGTTCACCCCGTTGAGGGTAGGCAGTGAGGTCCTGGTGAGAACTCCGGGGGCGGTTCACAGGACCTCGGTCACAGCAGTTCAGGACCTTGGTCCCGGACATTTCGGCGGTTCGGGTGACGTTGACCGGCGCCCGGACAGTGGCCCGCGCGATGGCTCACCACCCCGAAGCCCGATTGTGACTACGGACGGCCGCACCGCGTCAAGGCGGGAAAGATGCCTTGACCCGGTACTGCCGTCCGTGTTCTGGCTTCGGATCGGGGTGGTGGGTGGGGTCTGGGCGGGTGCCGGTTCCGCTTCCGGCTGCCGGGCTCCCTCGATCAGGCTTCCTTCTCCAGGCGCTGCGTCACCGGGAGGAGGTCCTGGGCCAGCACCGGCCGCAGGAACACCGCCGCCACTCGGTGCTGTTTGTCCAGGACGATCGTCGACGGGATGATGTTGCGCGGGTAGCCGCTCAGCTTCAGCAGGACCCGGCCGTCCGGGTCGTAGATCGAGGGGTACGTCAGCTGGCGGTCGCGGACGAAGTCCTGGGCCACCTCGCGGGCCGGGTCGCGGACGTCGATGCCCACCACCTGCACTCCCGGCGCCTGCTTGGCCAGGGACTCCAGCTCCGGCACCTCCGTGCGGCACGGCCCGCACCACTGACCCCACAGGTTGAGCACGACGACCTTGCCCGGGAAGTCCGCCAGCGACAGCTGCTTGCCCTCGTTCATCAGGTCGTCGCCCGCCAGCACCGGGGCCGTCTGGCGCTGGGCCAGGTCGTACGTGATGTCGACCTGGCCGCCCGGGGAGACGAAGCTGAAGCTGCTCCCCTGCACCACCGCGTCCTTGCCCGCGCTGCAGCCGGCCAGCGCCAGCACCGCCATGGCCCCGATGAACAGCCGTTTCATGCCCCGGTCACCTTGGGGTCGGTCGTTCCGGCGGGCTCGCTGTAGACGATCTCGCGCAGCTCGTCGCCGTCGAAGACCAGGGACGTCAGGGACGCCAGCGAGCACTGGCGGCGCCGCGGGTCGTGCCACAGCTTCTTGCCCTCGAGGAACCGCCGCAACGTCCAGATCGGGAGCTGGTGCGACACGCACAGCGCCTCGTGGCCGTCCGCCGCCTCCCGCGCGCGGTGGACCGCGCCGAGCATCCGGTGCGCGATCTCCAGGTACGGCTCGCCCCACGACGGCTTGAACGGGTTCACCAGCTTCGGCCAGTGCTTCGGCTCCCGGAGCGCGCCGTCGCCGACCGCGACGTGCAGGCCCTCGAACTGGTTGCCGGCCTCGATCAGGTTCTCGTCGGTCGCGATGTCGAGGCGGTGCGCCGCGGCGATCGGGCCCGCCGTCTCCTGCGCGCGCTGCAGCGGCGACGCGACGACGTGCACGAGGTCGTGGCCCGCGACGGCCTCGGCGACCGTCAGCGCCTGCCGCTGCCCGCGCTCGGAGAGCCGGTAGCCGGGGAGACGGCCGTAGAGGATCTTCTCGGGGTTGTGCACTTCGCCGTGGCGAAGCATGTGGACGACCGTGGTCACTTGACCGCCTCCGCCGCCGCGCGAGCCGCCGCCGGCAGGGCCGCTTCGATCACCGAGAACGCTTCGTCGTCCATGGCCGCGTTGACGAACCAGGCCTCGTACGCACTCGGCGGCCCGTAGACGCCTGCGTCGAGCAGCGCGTGGAAGAACGCCGGGTACCGCCACGTCTCGGACGCCTGCGCGCCGGCGTAGTCGCGCACCGGCTGGTCGCCGAAGAACACGCTGACCAGGTTGCCCGCGTACTGGACGTGGTTGGCGACCCCGGCGGCGCTCAGCTCTCGGCGGAAGAGGTCGCCGAGGCGCTTGGCGTTGGCGTCCAGCGCCGCGTACACGGCGTGGTCGGCCGCGCGCAGCGTCGCGAGGCCCGCGGCCACCGCGACGGGGTTCCCGGACAGCGTCCCGGCCTGGTAGACCGGGCCGCCCGGGGCCAGCTTGGCCATCACGTCGGCGCGGCCGCCGAAGGCCGCGGCCGGCAGCCCGCCCGACATCACCTTGCCGAACGTGTAGAGGTCGCCGGCCACGCCTTCGAGGCCGAACCAGCCCGCGCTCGAGACGCGGAACCCGGTCATCACCTCGTCCATGACCAGCAACGCGCCGTGCTCGTGGGCGATGTCACGCAAGCCCGCGTTGAAGCCTTCGTCCGGCGCGATCGCACCCATGTTGCCCGCCGCGGCCTCGGTGATCACCGCGGCGATCGCGCCCGGGTTGTCCGCAAAGGACTTCCGGACCGCGTCGAGGTCGTTGTAGGGCAGCACGATCGTGTCCGCGGCCTGGGCGCCGGTGACGCCCGGCGACGTCGGCAGCCCGAGCGTCGCGACGCCGGAGCCGGCCTGGGCGAGCAGCGCGTCGACGTGACCGTGGTAACACCCGGCGAACTTCACGATCTTCGACCGGCCGGTGAACCCGCGGGCCAGCCGGATCGCGCTCATGGTCGCCTCGGTGCCCGAGTTGACCAGGCGCACCTGCTCGACCGGCTCGACCCGGTTGATGATCTCCTCGGCCAGCTCGACCTCGCCGATGGTGGGCGTGCCGAACGACAGCCCGGCCGTCGCCGCCGCGCGCGCCGCCTCGACGACGTGCGGGTGCGCGTGGCCCAGGATCATCGGGCCCCAGGAGGAGACCAGGTCGACGTAGCGGTTGCCGTCGGCGTCCCACAGGTGCGGGCCCTCGCCGCGGACCATGAACCGCGGGGTGCCGCCGACCGAGTTGAACGCCCGGACCGGCGAGTTCACCCCGCCCGGGATGGCCGTCTTCGCGCGGTCGAACCATGCCTTGGACTGCTCGGTTCCAGTGCTCACCTGCCCAGTCTCGCAAACCCGGCTAGGGTGACCCGACGCCGCCCGGGAGGGGAACAGCCGGTGACCGAACGTGCGTCACAGCGCAACCCGTGGCTGGTGCTGGCCTGCTTCCTCGGCGTCGTCGCCGTGGTGGCCGTGGTCGGCGCGCTGGCCGCGACCTCGTCGAAGGAGGTCTACGCGCGGCTCGAGCTGCCGTCGTGGGCGCCGCCCGCGTCCCTGTTCGGTCCGGTGTGGACGGTGCTGTACGTCACGATCGCCGTCTCCGGCTGGCTGTACTGGCGCACGGACGGCGAAACCCGGGGCTTCGCCGCGTACGGCATCGGCCTGCTGGCCAACCTGCTGTGGACGCCGCTGTTCTTCGAGGGCGGCGCGGCGACGGCGGCGTTGGTCGACATCGTCGTGCTGGACGTCGTCGTGGTCGTGACGATCGTCCTGTTCGCCCGCCGGTCGAAGGCCGCCGCCGCGCTGCTCGTGCCGTACCTGGCCTGGATCCTCTACGCGACGGCGCTCAACACCGCGATCGTCGCGCTCGGCTAGCGCGCCGCCTGCTGGGTGATGGCCTGCGCGGCCACCGTCCCGTCGTCGCCCGCCTGACCCTGGACGACGACCGTCGAGCCCGGCTTGAGGTCCGAGAGCTTGCCCTGCTGGGTCACGCCGACGGTCGTCGAGTCCGATGTGGACACCTTGACGTCGTTGCCCTGCGCGGTTTTCACGTACACGGTGGTGCCGTCGACGTGGTCGACCGTGCCCGTCGTGCCGCGCCCGCCCGCGCCGCGGAAGCCGCCGCCCTGCTGGCCCGTGCCGCCGGTCTGGCCGGTGCCGCCCGCGGCGTTCTGCCCGGCGCCGCCGGTCCCGCCCTGGCGTCCGGTGGGCGTCGAGGAGGAGGACGAGCCGAAGGCCGCGTGGGTCCAGGCGCCGCCACCGAAGGCGATCGCCAGCACCACGAGCCCGGCCAGCACCAGCGTGCTGCGGGAGAACGGCTTCGCGGCGCGGCGCATCTCCGCGTTCAGATCACCGTCGACCGCCGGGCTGGCGACGATCTGCTCCGCGGTCGGCTCGACGGCCGGGAGCACGGCCGTCGGCTCGTCCCCCGGCTGGGTCGTCGTGGAGGAAGACATGGCGAAGACTCCTTATTCGTGACGCAGGGCGTCGATCGGCCGCAGCTTGGCGGCCCGGTTCGCCGGGAAGCTGCCGAAGAACAGCCCGATCAGGGCGGATACCGCGAAGGCGAGCAGGATCGACGAGGGCACCACGACGGGAGTGATCCCGGAGATGGTGAACCGGCTGCCGATGAGCCCGATCGCGACGCCGAGCAGCCCGCCGAACAGGCTGAGCATGGTCGCTTCGGCGAGGAACTGGCCGAGGATGGCCGAGCGTGGGGCGCCGATGGCCTTGCGGATGCCGATTTCGCGGATCCGCTCGGTCACGGTGACGAGCATGATGTTGGTGACGCCGATGCCGCCCACCAGCAGCGAGATCGCCGCGACCGCCGCCAGCAGGACGGTGAACGTCTCGGTCGCCGACGTCCGCGTCGCGAGCAGCTGCTCGGAGTTCTGGATCTGGTAGTCGGCGGTGCCGCCGAGCCGGATGCCGTGGCGGGCGTTGAGGATCGCCGTGATCTCGGACTGCGCCAGTGACACGGAGTCGGCGCTGGTCGCCTGGACCGCGATCTGGCTGAGGCTGCCGTAGCCGGCCAGGGAGTTCTGCACGGCCGAGATCGGGGCGATCGCGACGTCGTCGGCGTTCTGCAGGCCGGTGCTGCCCTTGGCCTGGAGCACGCCGACCACGGTGAACTGGATGCTGTTGAGCAGCACGTTCTTGCCGACCGCGTCGGTGCCGCTGCCGAAGATCGACTCCGCCGTCGTCGGCCCGAGGACGACGACCTTGCGTGCCGCCGTGACGTCCTCGCTGGTGAACAGCTGCCCCTGGGCCAGCTCGCGGTTGGTCGTCGTGAAGTACGCGGGTTCGGTGCCGGCGACGCTGGAGATGTCGTAGGACGTCTGCCCGTAGGTCGCGGTCGCCGTCGTGTTCACCACCGGCGAGGCCGCCTTGACGTCCGGCGCGCCGATCGGGTCGACGAGCGCGTGCGCGTCCTGGACGGTCAGCGGCCGCGCGGACGCGCCCTGCCCGCCGCCGCGCGCCGGGGAGACGTTGACGACGTTGGTGCCGAGGCCCTGGATGCTGGCCGCGATGGCCGCCGAGGCGCCGTTGCCGACCGCGACGAGCAGGATCACCGCGGCGACGCCGATGGTGATGCCGAGCGTGGTGAGCGCCGAGCGCAGCTTGTTCGCGGTGAGCCCGCGGACGGCGAAGCGCAGGATTTCGAAGAAGTTCACGTGAGCGCTCCGACCGCGCGGGTGATCTCGTCCGAGACGATCAGTCCGTCGTCGACCCGCACCACGCGCCGCGCGTGCGCGGCGACCTCGTCCTCGTGCGTGATCACGACGATGGTGCGGCCGAGCTGGTTGAGCCGGTCGAACACGCCGAGGACGTCCGCGGTGCTGCGGCGGTCCAGGTTGCCGGTCGGCTCGTCGGCCAGCAGCATCGCCGGGCCGGTGACCAGCGCCCGCGCCACCGCGACGCGCTGGATCTGCCCGCCGGACAGCTCGCTGGGGAGGTGCTTGGCGCGGTCGGAGAGCCCGACCATGTCGAGCGCCGCCAGCGCGCGCCGGCGTCGTTCCGACCGCCGCAGTCCACTGTAGACGAGTGGGAGTTCCACATTGGACAGTGCCGACGTCCGCGGCACGAGGTTGAAGGACTGGAAGATGAAGCCGATCTTCCGGTTGCGCAGCAACGCCAGCTGCCGCTCGTTCAGCTTGCCGACACCGAAGCCGTCCAGCAGGTACTGGCCGGACGTCGGGACGTCGAGGCAGCCGAGCATGTTCAGCAGCGTCGACTTGCCCGAGCCCGAAGCACCCATGATGGCGACGTACTCGCCGGGCCAGACGGTGAGCTCGACACCACGCAGCGCGTGCACGGCCGTCTCACCGGCGCCGTAGGTCTTGCGCAGTCCGGAGACCGCGATCACCGGGTTCACCCGCGGCCGCCGAAGCCGCCACCCGCACCGGTGCCCGTGCCGCGCTGGCCGCCGCCGGGGAAGCCGCCGGTTCCGCCGCCGGGGAACCCGCCGGTGCCGCCCGTCCCGGTGCCGGTCCGGCCGGTGCCGGTGGCCGCAGAGGCCCCGGTGAGCACGACGTTCTCGCCCTCGGTCAGCCCGGACGTGATCTGCACGGTGGACTCGCCGCGGATCCCGATCTGCACCTGGCGCGGGACGTTCTGGCCGTTCTCCTGCACGGTGACGATGGTGGTGTTGCCGGCCGTCGTCACGGCCGCGGCCGGCACGCTCAGCGCGTTCTCGGCCGAGGCGACGGTGATGACGA
This sequence comes from Amycolatopsis sp. NPDC005961, assembly GCF_040629235.1. NCBI lineage: Bacteria > Bacillati > Actinomycetota > Actinomycetes > Pseudonocardiales > Pseudonocardiaceae > Amycolatopsis > Amycolatopsis sp. NPDC005961. The sequence continues at coordinate 180,233 of NZ_JBEXVF010000011.1, forward strand.
CGCTCGCCGACTGGCCGGGCCGCAGCCCGTCCGGCGGGGCGGTCAGGGCCAGCTGCGCGCCGTAGGACACGACGCTGCCGCTCGTCGTCGGCGTCAGGTTGATGCTCGACACCGTGGCCTGGACCGGCTTGTCCGGCAGCGCGTTGAGCGTCACGGTGGCCTTCTGGCCCGCCTTGACCTTGCTGACGTCGATCTCGGCGACCGAGGTGTTCACGACCAGGCCGGTCATGTTCGTGATGGTGATGAAGCCGCTGCCGGTGCTGCTGGACGACGAGGCAGCGCTCGAGTTCGACGAGCCCTGCCCACCCTGGCCGCTGCCGCTGGACGACGACTGCGAGCCGCTGCTGCTCGCCGAGCCGCTGGAGGACTGCTGCCCGACCGTGCCGTTGACCGCGGTGACCGTGCCCGCGCCGGGCGCGTACAGCGTCGTGTTGTCGAGGGTCTCCTGCGCGGTCTGGACGTCGAGCTGGGCCTGGTCCAGCTTCGCCTGCGCCGAGGTGACGCTGGTGGCCGCCGACTGCGCGCTGTTCTGCGAGTTCTGGCTGTTCTGCCCGGTCGCCGGGGTGTTTTCGGCGTCCTCGGCGGAGTCCAGGCTGTCCTGCGCGACGGCGAGGTTCGCCTTCGCGACCTGCAGCTGTTTCGACGCCTGCGTGCTGTCGATCGTGGCGAGCTTCTGGCCGGCGCTCACGACGTCGCCGACCTTCACGTCGATCGAAGTGACCTTGCCCGCGCTCGAGAAGTTCGCCGCGCCGGTGTAGCTGCTGGCGAGGGTCCCGGCCGCGGAGATGGTCTCGGTGACCGTCGCGCGGCGCACCGCGGTGCTGCGCGTCTGCGCCTGCGCCGTGTTCGGTTCGGGGCTGAATGCCTGATATATCCCGAAAGCCGCTCCGGCCAGCAGTACGACCAGAGCACCGTTGATCACCCATGCCTTCGAGGCACGCACGCGCGTCATGCGGCAACAGTGTCGCCGCTGTTTAGCAATTGACTGTTCGTTCCCTGTGTGGGAGCTGTGTATCAGGCCTTCGGCTTCGGGTGCCGCGCACGGACCGCGAGCGAGAGCTGACGCACCGCGTCGACCAGCAGGATCGCGGCCACGGTGCCCAGCCCGATGGCGGCGGCGAGCATCCCGCCGAAGTACCGGTGCGACTCCAGGATCGCGCCGTCGTCGGTGCGCGTGACGACGGTGGCGGACCCGCCGTGCCAGAGCGCGTAGGCGGCCCACCCGGCGGCCACGGCGAGCACGACCTCCACGGCGGCGACGAGCGCCCGCCAAGGCTTGTGCAGCCGGTCCTGTGGGCCGGCTTCTTCCGGCGGCCAGAGCTCGGCCCCGGTGGGCTGCGGAAGGTCGATCACGAGAGGGATTTTCTCATGCTTCCTTCGGCGTCGCCCGGACGAGCCGGTCGAGCGCGTCCTGGAGGGCTTCGACGTCCTTCGCCCACGCGAGGACCACCGAGCCGTCCGCCAGCTCCACCGGCAGCGAGTCGTACTTGCGCGGGACCGACCAGCCGCCGCCCAGCACCCGCGCACCGACCGGGGCACCGACGTCCGTCACCGAGGCGAGCTGGTCCGCCGCGACCTTCTCCCGGCCTTGGCGCAGCTGCTTCGTCGTGACTTCCAGCGAGAGGAACCGGCGCCGCGCGTACACCCACGGCACGGTGATCACGCACAGCCCGGCGCCGACCATCAGCCAGCCCACGATGTGCACCGGCCCGCCCGTGACCAGCTCGGCCAGCGCGCCGACCAGCGCGAACACCGGGCCCCACAGGATGGCGGCCCAGCTCACGCCGGACTCGGCGTAGAGCCGGTCGCTCACGGTTTCCGGCCGGCCTTCGGGAAGTAGGCGGCGACCGACGGCAGGTACATCAGGATGACCGCGATGACGAACACCAGCACCGCGAGCAGCGTCAGGTAGTTGATGATCGGCGCGACGACCATGATCAGCAGCACCATGACGACCGGCAGGACGGTCAGCACCGTCCGGGCCGAGCGGGTGCCTTCGCGGGCCTTGTACGCGAAGAGCAGGAACAGCAGCACGAACACGACCGACCCGCCGAGCAGGTACCACAGCAGCGTCGTGACGCCGTCCGCGATCATCTGCGGCGTGTACTTCGGGTCGGTGGTGCCCTTGACGTACTGGTCGATGACGGCCGACTTGCTGGTCAGCAGCTGGACGTAGCCGAGGATCAGCACGACGCCCCCGACGAGCCACAGCCAGAACGCGATGGCCACGGGCTTCGGCGGCGTCGCCTTGGGCGCCTTCTGGCCCGGCATCAGCGGGTCCGGCGAGCGGCCCTTCTTGCGTCGTTCGTCGTCGGTGAGACCGCTGAGGTCTTCGGTGTCTTTGTCCGCCACGGCGGTGACTCTAACCGGTCAGTCCAGCCAGGCAGCGGCTTCGGCGGCCCAGTACGTGAGGATCATGTCGGCGCCCGCGCGGCGGATCGACGTCAGCACCTCGAGGACCGTGCGCTCGCGGTCCAGCCAGCCGTTGGCCGCGGCGGCCTCGACCATCGCGTACTCGCCCGAGATGTTGTACGCCGCCACCGGGACCGGGGAGATGTCCGCGGCCGCCTTGACGACGTCCAAATAGGACAGAGCGGGCTTGACCATGATCATGTCCGCGCCCTCGGCGAGGTCCAGCTCGATCTCGCGCAGCGCCTCGCGGGCGTTGCCCGGGTCCTGCTGGTAGGTCTTGCGGTCGCCCTTGAGCTGCGAGTCGACGGCCTCGCGGAAGGGGCCGTAGAACGCGCTGGCGTACTTCGCGGCGTACGCGAGGATGGCCTTGTCGCGGTGCCCGGCCTCGTCGAGCGCGCGGCGGATGACGCCGATCTGGCCGTCCATCATCCCGGACGGCCCGAGCACGTGCGCCCCGGCTTCGGCCTGCGCGACGGCCATCTCGGCGTAGAGGCGCAGGGTGGCGTCGTTGTCGACCCCGCCGTCGGCGTCCAGGACGCCGCAGTGGCCGTGGTCGGTGAACTCGTCGAGGCAGGTGTCGGCCATCAGCACGGTGGCGTCGCCGAGCTCGTGCCGCAGGTCGCGCAGGGCGACGTTGAGGATGCCGTTCTCGTCGACCGCCCCGGAGCCCTCGGCGTCCCGCGTCTCGGGGATGCCGAAGAGCATGAGCCCGCCGACGCCGGCGTTGACCGCGTCGACGGCGGCTTTCCGCAGCGTGTCGCGGGTGTGCTGGACGACCCCCGGCATGCTCGAGATCGCCTTCGGCTGGTCGAGCCCTTCGGCGACGAACATCGGGAGGATCAGCTGGCGTGGCCGCAGCGTCGTTTCACCCACCAGCCTGCGCATGGCCGGGGTGGTGCGGAGCCTGCGGGGACGATGCTCTGGGAACACCCTTCCAAGTTACTCCGGCGGTTCGGGCGCGGGTTCCGCAAGGGTGCTCAGCGGCGCTTTCCGCTCGGTGAATGGCTTGACGCCGTTCGGCACGGGCGATTCGGTGGAGGCGTGACCGAGTACGTCGAGCGCCTGCCCGTGCCGGAGCTGGCGGACGTGGTCCGCACGGTCTGGACCCAGCGCACCGGCGCGACCCCGTACGTCCAGCGGCACCTGCCCACCGGCGGCATCGAGCTGCACTTCCCGCTCGGTGGCCGGCCCCGGCTGCTCGGCCCGCTGACCGCGCCGCTGCTCGAGGTCCTGCCGGCGCGCACCACCCTCGTCGGCGTGCGCTACCGGCCCGGCGCCGCGCCCCCGCTCCCGGTACCGCTCGACGAGCTGGTCGACCGGCACGTTGACCTCGCGGACCTGTGGGGTACCCGGGCCGGGACCCTCGCGGCGGCCGCGGCCGGATCGCTCGCGGCACTGCAGGACCAGCTGCCGCGCAGCGGAGTGGACCCGCTGGTGAACGCAGCCGTCGAGGCGCTCATGCCGTGGCGCCCGGTCGACATCGACTCCCTGGCCGGACGGCTCGCGCTCTCCCCCAGCCAGCTGCGGCGCCGCTGCCGGCACGCGGTGGGCGTCGCACCGAAGGTCCTCCAGCGGACGCTGCGGTTCCAGGGTTTTCTCGCGCTGGCCCAGGCGGGGTTGCGGAGCGCCGCCGGGCTCGCCGCCGACGCCGGGTACGCCGACCAGGCGCACCTCAACCGGGAGTGCCTGCGCCTGACCGGGCTCACCCCGCGCGGGCTGCTGGGCGGCAGGGTCGAGGAGTGCGCGTGCGGCCACGACCACTCCGCGTCCGCCCTGCCGTTCCTGCGCGATTCGTTCAAGAACGGGCGGGACGGCGTGCCTAGCCTGGCGCGATGATCCTCGTCACCGGCGGGCTCGGCATGATCGGCGCCCACACCGCCCGCGCCCTCCTCGCCCTCGGCCACGACGTGGTCGTCACCGCCCACCGCCGCGTCGAGGTCCCGTCCTTCCTCGCGGGGCGGGTGACGGTCGAGCAGCTCGACGTCACCGACCGCGAGGCGTTCCTGGCGCTCGGTTCACGCCACGGGATCACCGACATCGTCCACCTGGCGGGCAGCGTTCCCGGCGAGGATCCGGTCGAGTTCTTCCGCACGGACACGACGGGCCTGCTCAACGCCCTCGCCGCGGCCCGGGCGTGGGGTGTCCGCCGGTTCGCCGTGGCGAGCAGCCTCGGGGTGTACGTCGGACGTCCCGAGATCCCGTGGACGGAGGAGCTGGCCCTGCCGACGGCGTCCTTACCGCACTTGATCATCGCGTTCAAGAAGGCGGTCGAGCCGCTGACGACGCACAGTCTCGCCGGGAGTGGTGTCCAGCCGGTGGTGCTGCGGATCGGCACGATCTGGGGCCCACTGGTCGACCCGCAGTCGCCGTTCTGCCCGATCCCGTCGCTGGTCAACACGGGAACCTCGCAGATGCACGCCGACGACGGCGGCGACGTCTGCTACGCCCCGGACGCGGGCCGCGCGATCGCCCTGCTGACCACGGCTGCGACGGTGAACCACGAGGTCTACAACGTGTCGAGCGGCCGCCCGTTCACGTACGGCGAGTTCGCGTCGGCCCTGGGCGTAACCCTCCAGCCGGGCGGCGCGAACGGCCCGTACCTCGACATCTCGCGGCTCACGGAGGACACCGGCTTCGAGCCGGAGTTCGACGTCCCGGCTTCGGTGGCCGACTACCTCAAGTGGCGCGAGGACAACGCCCGCTGAAACGAGCGAAGGCCGCCCCGGCGAACCGGGGCGGCCTTCGTCACGCAGTACCTCAGGAGCGGCGGGCCCGCTTCGCCTTGCGCGGCGGCGGCAGGGCGCCCTCCGCGCGGAGCCGGGCGGCGTGCTCGGCCAGCGCGTCCACCAGGTGCGGCACGTCGGCCTTCTCCGGCTGGACGTCGACCCGGAGCCCGAACTCGACCGCGGTCTCCGCGGTCTTCGGGCCGATGCACGCGACCAGCGTGCGGGTGTGCGGCTTGCCGGCGATGCCGACCAGGTTCCGCACGGTCGAGGACGAGGTGAAGCAGACCGCGTCGAACCCGCCGGTCTTGATCATCTCGCGGGTCTCGGCGGGCGGCGGCGCGGCCCGGACGGTCCGGTAGGCCGTCACGTCGTCGATCTCCCAGCCGCGCTCGCGCAGGCCGGCCGACAGGGTCTCGGTGGCGATGTCCGCCCGCGGCAGCAGCACGCGGTCGACCGGGTCGAGCACGTCGTCGTACGGCGGGAACTCGGCCAGCAGGCCTTCCGACGACTGCTCGCCGGACGGGATCAGCTCGGGGATGATGCCGAACGAGCGCACCTTCGCCGCGGTGGCCGCGCCGACGCAGGCGATCTTCACGCCGGAGAAGGCGCGGGCGTCGAGACCGAACTCCTCGAACTTCTCCCACACCGCGCGGACCGCGTTGGTGGAGGTGAAGACGATCCACTGGTAGCGGCCGTCGACCAGGCCCTTGACCGAGCGCTCCATCTGCGCCGGGCTGCGGGGCGGCTCGACCGAGATGGTCGGCACCTCGTGCGACGTCGCGCCGTGGCCGCGCAGGCGCTCGGCCATCTCGCCGGCCTGCTCCTTGGTGCGCGGCACCAGGACCTTCCAGCCGTACAGCGCGCGCGACTCCCACCAGGACAGCTTCGAGCGGTGCCCGGCGGCCTGGCCGATCGTGACGATCAGCGGCCCGACGAGCTCGCCCGCGTCGTTGGCGACCTTCTCGAGCGTGGTGTCGAGGGTGCGCTGGGTGTTGATGGTGCCGTTCGCGGTCACCGCGACCGGGGTCGACGCCGGGACGCCGTTGCCGGTCAGCGCCGACGCGGCCTCGGCCAGATGGGCCGACGAACCGTGCAGCACCAGCGGGCCGGGCGAGGCGGCCAGTGCCGCCCAGTCGACGTCACCGCGGACGTCGACCTCGGTGTGCGTGCCACCCAGCGCGACGCCCGCGTACGCCGGGACGGCCGCACCCGGCGAAACGCCCGGGATGATGTCGAACACGGCGCTCGTGCGCGCGACCGCCTGCACCTCGGCCACGACGGCCGGGGTGGTCAGCGGGTCGCCCGCGATCAGGCGCAGCACCAGCCGGCCGGCCTTGGCCTCGGCGGTGAGGTCCTTGGCGACCTCGGTGGCCTCGCCGACGGCGGGCCGGACCTCGGCGCCCTCGGCGGCCATGGCCAGCACCGCCTGGGGCACGTCGGGGTCGGTCACCACGACCTCGGCCTTGGCGAGCAGTTCCTGGGCACGGACCGTGAGCAGGCCGGCGTCGCCGGGCCCGGAGCCCACGAACGCTACGCGCCCGGTGGTCTTTCGCGCGGGGGTCATCTGTGCGTTTCTCCTCTTGCGGCGTCCGTGCGCGAGTGCACGGACGCAGATCTCCTACGTCTTGGGAAGCGCTTCGGAAAGCGCTACTGAGCGGGACCGGAGAGGGCTCCGGCACCGAGGTCCAGCAGCTCGGCGGCCAGGTCCTTGCCCAGCTGGGCGGCCTGGTGCTTGTCGGCCAGCGCGATGGCCCGGACCATGTCCACCGCGCCGTCCTCGCCGTCGACCGCGGCGGTGCCGCGCAGCGAGATCCGTTCCACGACCTTGCCCTCGGCGTCGAGATCTTCGACGATCTCGGCGAGCGCGCCCACCGGCGCGCTGCACCCCGCCTCGAGCGCGGCCAGCAGGGAACGCTCGGCCGTCACCGCGGCCCGCGTGCCCTCGTCGTCCAGCGTGGCCGCGAGCAGCTGCTCGAGGTCCACGTCGGCGGTCCGGCACTCCACCGCCAGCGCGCCCTGGGCGGGCGCGGGCAGCATCTGGATCGGGTCGAGGGTCTCGGTGATCACCCCGACCAGTCCGACCCTGGCCAGTCCGGCACGCGCGAGCACCACGGCATCCAGCTCGCCGTCGGTCACCTTGCGCATGCGGGTGTCGATATTGCCGCGAATCGGCACGATTTCCAAACCGAGACCCAGCGCGTGCAGCTGGGCGGTGCGCCGCGCGGCGCCGGTGCCCACCTTCGAACCCGGCGGCAGCTCGCCCAGCGTCAGCCCGTCGCGCGCGATCAACGCGTCTCGCGGGTCCTCGCGCGGCGGCACGGCGGCGAGCGTGATGCCCGGCTCGGGTGCGGTCGGCAGGTCCTTGTACGAGTGGACGATGACGTCGACCTCGTTGCGCAGCAACGCTTCCCGCAGCGCGGAGGTGAACACGCCGACACCGATCGTCGCGATCGGCGCCATCGACCTGTCGCCGGGGGTGGTCACCTTGACGATCTCGACCTCGACGCCGGTGGCGCGCAGGGCATCGGCGACGATCCCGGTCTGGGTCAGCGCGAGCTTCGATCCACGCGTACCCATGCGAATGACTCTGGTCACTACTACTTCTTCTCTGGTGGGGGCTTCGGGCTCGCCACCGCGGCGGGCGCCTGCGGGTCGAGGCAGAACAGTTCGCGCAACGCGTTCGCGTAGTCGGTGTCGGCCGTCTCGGCGGCCAGCTGCTTGACCCGCACCGTCGGCGCGTGGAGCAGCTTGTCGACCACCCGGCGGACCGTGCGGCCGACCTCCTCGCGGACGGCGCCGTCCAGGTCCGGCAGCCGGTGGTCCAGCCGCAGCAGCTCGGCGTCGACGACCTCGGCCGCCCGGCGGCGCAACGCCGTCACCGTCGGGGTCACCTCGGCGCTGCGTTGCCCGGCGAGGTAGTCGCGCACCTCGTCGAGGACGATCCCGGTCGCCTTGGCCGTCTGGCGCTCGGTGGTCGGGGTGCCGGCTTCGCGCATCCGGCGCTGGACGGTGGCCAGGTCGACGACCCGCACGCCGGCCAGCTCGCCGACCGCCGGGTCGACGTCGCGGGGCAGGCCGAGGTCGCAGACGACCAGGTCGCGGCCGCCGCGGGCCGGCACGTGCTCGGGGCCGAAGACCGCGTCCTGCGCGCCGGTGCAGCAGATGACGACGTCGGCGTCGCGGACGGCGTCCGCGACGAGCGACAGCGGGATCGCGCGGGCGGGCACGCCCTGCTCGGTGACGTTCGCGGCGAGGCGGCGGGCGCGGGCGTCGGTGCGGTTGGCGACGGTGATCTCGCCGATGCCGGCCTTGCGCAGCTGCGAGGCGCTCAGCGCGCCCATCGAGCCGGCGCCGACGATGACGGCGTGCTTGCCGGCGACGTCCCCGGCCGCGGCGAGCGCCTCGGAGACGACCGACGCGCCGAGCTGGTCGAGCCCGGTCTCGGAGTGCACGCGCTTGCCGACGCGCAGCGTGGTCTGGATCAGCTCGTGCAGCGTGCGGCCGACGGTGCCGGCCTCGCGCGCGGTGGCGTAGGCGGACCGGATCTGGCCGAGGATCTGCGTCTCGCCGACGACCATCGAGTCCAGGCCGGAGGTGACGGAGAACAGGTGCTCGACGGCGGCACCGGCGTAGTGGACGTACAGGCTGTCGTAGAGGTCGGCCGGTTCCATGCCGGCCTGGCGGGCGAGCACTGCGGAGACGTCGTTGAGGCCGCCGTGGAACGTCTCGACGACCGCGTAGACCTCGATCCGGTTGCACGTCGAGACGAGCATGACCTCGCTGATGTGCTCGGCCTGCTGCAGCTCGTCGAGGACCTTGCCGACCTCGGGCGCCGGCACCGCGACGCGCTCGAGCGTGCTCAGCTCAGCGCTCCGATGCGAAAGCCCGACCGCCAGGACGCTCATGCGTTCACCTCGCTGACGCTCGGTGAGCGCCTGACCGGCTGCGCTGTGTTGGATGATTCACTCGCAGGCTCGCTCATGAGCGCACCACCATTTCTCGTCCGCCGTCCGGGCCCGAACCGTTCCGGCCGCCCTTCCCATTGTCGGACGGCCTGACGGTGCCGGGTAATCCGGAATTGCCCTGATTGCCGGCGGCGTCATCCGCGCGGCGAGCCACGTGGAACGAGAGTATCTGCAGCTCGACGGCCAAATCCACTTTGCGGACCTCGATGTGAGCAGGAACCTGCAGCACGACGGGGGCGAAGTTGAGGATGCACTGGACACCGCCCGCGACCAGGCGGTCACACACCGATTGTGCGGCGGTGGGCGGGGTGGCGATCACGCCGATGGAGATTCCGCGCTCGGCGCACACCCGCGGGATGTCGTCCATGTGCGACACCGGGAGGCCGCCGACCGGCACGCCGATCAGGTCCGCGTCCAGGTCGAACAGGGCCTCGACCGGGAACCCGCGCCCCGGGAAGCCGCCGTAGTTGGCCAGCGCGTGACCGAGGTTTCCGATGCCGACCACGGCCACTTTGTGCTGCCGGGTCAGGCCCAGGATCCGCTCGATCTGGCTGACCAGGACGCTCACTTCGTAGCCGACGCCGCGGGTGCCGTAGGAGCCGAGGTACGAGAGGTCTTTGCGCAATTTCGCGGAATTGACGCCCGCGGCCTGGGAGAGCTCTTCGCTCGAAACGGTCGTCGCGCCCTGCTCGGACATTCCGGACAGCACGCGGAGGTAGACGGCGAGGCGGGCGACCGCGGCTTCGGGGATCGACTTCGCCCGGACGGCCTCGGGGGCATCCCCGGCGCGGCCGTTGCCGTCGGCGGGCACGGCCGGGATCTCGGCGGTCGGCGCGTTGTCGGCGTCCGGGGTGTCCTGGCGGCGCGACCGGCGCGGCGGCCGGCCCGGGGAGCTCGCTTCGTCGCGCCTCCCCCGCTGTGTCACCACGCCGTTGTCTCCTGCCCGCTGTGCACCCGGCGGCCATCGCCACGGCCGTGCCGAACTGTGTCTTGACCCAGGGCCCGGGGTCCGGTTCGATACGGACCGCCCGGGGGCGATGGTCCTACGGTAGACCACTTGTGAACGCGCGCACAAAGTCACAGGTCGGAGGCGGTTCCCGGCCGCGCACGATCATGACACGGCGTCAGAATCCTTGTCCGCCAGGCACTTCCGGGGCCGGCGGCCGCCGAGCGGTGATCGGGTGCCGGCCCCGCGGCGCGACGAACGGGCGGCCGGACGCTGTGAACGGCTCCGGCCTCAGCGGGCGTCGAGGGTCACCGAGTGCCAGCCGGTCGCCCCGTCCGGGACCGGGTCCGCGCGGTTCTCGGTCTGCGTGTAGCCGTCCTGGTCGGTCGCCCGGACGAACGCCTGGTGCGTCCCCTTCGGCACGTCCAGCTCGACCCACCACATGCGCCAGGTGTCCTTGCTCACCTCGGCCGACAGCACCGCCGGCTGCCACGGGCCCTGGTCCAGCCGGACCTCGACCTTCGCGATGCCCGTGTGCTGCGCCCACGCCGTGCCGGCCAGCCGGACCTTGCCCGCCGTCACGCCGGCGAAGCCGCTCGGCGTGTCGATCCGGGACTCCGTCTTGATCGGCGCCTGCTCGGCCCAGCCGCGGTTCAGCCAGTACGCCTGCCGCGCGTCCCACTTCGTGAATTCGAGGGATTCGACCCACTTCGTCGCGGAGACGTAGCCGTACAGGCCCGGGATGACGATCCGCGCCGGGAAGCCATGCTCGATCGGCAGCGGCTGGCCGTTCATGCCGATCGCCAGCATCGCGCCCCGCTGCGGGTCGAGCGCCACGTTCGCCGGGGTGCCGCACGTCCAGCCGTCGACGCTGGTGGCGAACATCTGCTCGGCGCCCGGCCGCACGCCGGCTTCGTCCAGCAGGTCCACGAGGTCGACGCCGAGCCAGGTCGCGTTCGAGATCAGCGGCCCGCCGACCTCGTTGGAGACGCAGGTGAGCGTGACGCGGCGCTCGACCAGCGGCCGGTTGCGGATGTCGGCGTAGGAGAAGGTGACCTCCTTGTCGACCATGCCGTGGATCTTCAGGCTCCAGTCCTCGGTGCGGATCTGCGGGACGACCAGCGCGGTGTCGATGCGGTAGAAGTCGCCGTTCGGGGTGAGGAACGGCGGCGAGCCCAGCTTCGCGAAGTCGGCGTCCGCGGGCAGCGGCGGCGCGGTGCGCGCGGGCACGAGCGGCCCGACGGCGGCCCGGGAGTCTTCGGCGTTCTTGCTGGTCCCGGCCACCTGGCCGACGACGGCCGCGATCCCCGACCCCGCGGCGACGCCGATCCCGGCGCGCAGGAACTTCCGGCGGTCGAAGCCCCGGTCGTGCACGAGGTCCGCGGGCAGCGCGACCCGGTGCAGCATCGTGAACACCACGAGCCCGGCGACGAGGGCCGCGACCGGCGCCAGCAGCGAGACCTGCCCGAGGTCGCTGCGCGCGTAGACGGCGGCGACCCCGGCGGCGCCCAGCAGGAAGACGAGGACCTGCCCGGCCCGCGGTGTCCGGCGCGAGAGCTGCCCGGCGAGCAGCGCGAACAGCATGAGCACGACGGCCAGCCCGACCTTGAGGATCGGCTTGTCCCAGGTGCCCAGCGTCCGCTCGGCCCACTTCACGATCCCGGTCGGGCTGTGGTCGATGACGTAGTTGGCGACCGCGATGAACGGCGACGCGGTGTACCCGACGAAGCCCGCGACGAAGTGCCCGACCCCGAGGGCCGCGGCCAGCGCGAGGAGCCCGATGAGGGTGGCGACGGGCAGCGAAAGCCGCCTCGGTGCCTCGGGCGGCGCTTCCTGCAGAGTGCTCACGCCTCCATCTTCGGAGCACTCGCTCCGGAAGGCCGCCCGATGTGGCTTACGGACGTGTTACGGCTTCCCGTGCGCGGGACACATCGGACGAAAGCTCCCGTGTCAGACGAGGGCCTTGCGGAGGCGGTCCTCTTCCACCCGCCAGTACCCGTGCTCGGCGCCGTCGACCAGGATCACCGGGACCCGGTCGCCGTACTCCGCCCGCCACTCCGGGTCCGTGTCGACGTCCGCCGTCTTCCACGGCACGTCCAGCTCGCCGCAGATCCGGGCGACGTCCGCCTCCGCGACCTCGCAGAGGTGGCAGCCCACCCGGCTCATGACCGTCACTTCGTGCGCCATGTCGTCCTTATTACCGCAACCGCACGCGGCGCAGCTTGCCGGTGGCCGAGTGCGGCAGCGACTCGGCGAACTCGACCGCGTGCGGCACCTTGTACCCCGCGAGGTGGGCCGCGCAGTGGTCGACGACCTGCTGCTCGGACAGCGACGCCCCGGCCGCCGGCACCACGAACGCCTTCACCGCTTCGCCGCTTCGCTCGTCCACGACCCCGACGACCGCCGCCTCGGCAACCTCCGGCAACTCGGTGATCACGGCCTCCACCTCGGTCGGGAAGACGTTGAAGCCGTTGACGATGATCAGGTCGTTGGCCCGGTCGACCAGGTGCAGGTCGCCGTCGACGTCGAGGTAGCCGACGTCGCCGGTGCGGAACCAGCCCTCGTCGTCCGGCCCGTGGCCGCCGTCGGGCCAGTAGCCGGAGAACAGGTTCGCGCCGCGGATCGACACCAGCCCGGTCTCGCCTTCGGCCTCGAAGACGTCGTCGACGTCGTCCGGGTCAAGCGGCACGGCCTGGTCGGTGCCGTCGCTGTCGACCAGCCGCAGCTCGACCCCGGGCAGCGGGCGCCCGACCGAGCCCGGCTTCGGGTAGCCGGTGACCAGCGTGGACGTCACCACCGGCGCGCACTCGGTGAGCCCGTAGCCCTCGTAGACGTCGACCCCGGTCGCCTCGCGAAGCGCGCCCAGCACCTTCGGGTGCAGCGGCGCGGCGCCCGACGTCATCCGCCGGACGGTCGCCAGTTTGCCCCGCAGCTCCTCGGTGCCGAGCGCGGCGAACTCGGAGTACATCGTCGGGACGCCGGTGATCGTCGTGACGCCGTGTTCGGCGCAGTCGTCCAACGTGCGCTGCGCCTCGAAGCGCTCCGACAGGATCGCCGTCGCCCCCACCGACACCGCCTGCAGCAAGCCGGGGCCGAGGCCGTAGACGTGGAAGAGCGGGATGGTGATCAGCACGCGGTCGTCGTGCGTGAGGACGCCCTCGACGCCGCTCAGCTGCTCCAGGTTAGCCAGCAGCGCGCGGTGCGAGAGCATCACGCCGCGCGGCGGGCCGGTGGTGCCCGACGTGTAGGAGATGACGGCGATGTCCTCGCCGGCGCCCGCCCGGCCGTCGTCGACGAATTCGACTGAGCCATCCGGGTCGGATTCCGGAGTGAGACCCGTCACGCCGTCCGGCAGCGCCTCCTCGGTGTCGCGCGTGATGACAACCTTGGCACCGCTGTGCGCGAGCAGCTTCTCGAACTCGGGCGCCGGCGCCTGCGGCGACAGCGGCACGACGACCGCGCCGGCGCGCAGCGCGCCGAAGATCGCGACCACGAAGTCCACCGCCGTCGGCAGCCGCAGCGCGACCCGGTCGCCAGGCTCGATCCCCGCGTCCACGAGCCGCCCGGCCTGCGCCCGCACGAGCGCCTCGACCTGGGCGAACGTCAGGCTTCGCCCGGTGCCCGTCTCGCGCACGGCCGGGTGGTCCGGCCACGTGGCCGCGGCCCGCGTGAGCAGCCCGCCGACCCCTGCCTGCGTCCCCTCTGGAGCACTCACCCGCGGTCCACCTCTCCTCGCCCGGCCCAAACCGTTGCAAGTCTGTCATTCGGAGCGACGTCATGGGTGCCGGCCGCGAGCGTCGCGTCTCTGCAACCTCGGAGCCACTACCTACTTCGCGGTAACTACACGTATGCTGCACTGCGTCGTGGGGTGTTGTTGATCACCGCCGCGACCGGAGAGAGGGAGTCGCCGTGACGAACTTGCCTGCCCACGACGTCGTGGGGCACGCGAGCCGGCAGTCCCCTGCTCGTCCGGGTTCCGGGGGTACCGTGGCCCAGCACAGGGCCGAAGCCGCCGCCGGAGGTGCCGCCCGATGACCGTGCCGACCGCCGTGAGCCGCGGCCCCGTCTTCATGTTCGCCGAGCGCGTGTTCGGCCGATCGCCGTCCGTGCCGCTGAGCAGGCAGGCGGTCGACGAGGAGCGCGCCGAGGCGGCGAAGGCGGAGGCCTGGGACCTGGTGCGCGCCGCCCAGGACGGCGACTCGTCCGCGTTCGGCCGGCTCTACGACCGCTACGTCGACGTCGTCTACCGGTATGTGCTCTTCCGCCTGGGCGACCGCGACCTCGCCGAGGACGTCACCAGCGAGACGTTCCTGCGCGCCCTGCGCCGGATCACGTCGGTGAGCTACCAGGGACGTGACGTCGGCGCCTGGTTCGTCACCATCGCCCGCAACCTCGTGCTCGACCACGTGAAGTCGAGCCGGTTCCGCCTCGAGGTCGTCACCGACGAGGTGACCGAACCGGGTTCGGCGCCCTTCAGCGTCGGCGCGAGCGTGCAGGCAGGCCCGGAGCAGGAGGCGATCAGCCGCGCGACCCGCACCGAGCTGCTCCGCTGTGTCGCCGAACTGGGCGATGACCAGCGGGAATGCATCATCCTGCGGTTCCTGCAGGGCCTGTCGGTGGCGGAGACGGCCGAGATCATGAACCGCAACGAGGGCGCGATCAAGGCGCTCCAGCACCGCGCGGTACGCCGATTGGCACAACTCCTGCCCACCGGATTGCGCTGATCCCGCGAACTTTTCGACCTGTCGACCGAAACCGGTAACCCTGACGCCTTCTTAATCGTTACTCCAGCCAGACCGGTGTCAGGACCGGCCACGGCCCGGATGGAGCAGCGCAGTGAGGTTTGCGCGTGAGCGAGCCGACATAGAGCGGTTCGCGCGTGCCCTGGAGCCGTCCCCGGTACGCCGGGACGGCGAGTTCGCCGACGAGCTGGCTCTCGTCGGTGCGCTGCGTGAGCTCGGTGCGGCCGGGGCTCCGGACCTGGAGACGCGCCAGCGGATCCGCGCGGAGATCGCGGGCCGGTTGGAGACGGCGGCGGCCATCCCGCGTCGGAGGTGGCGGCCGCGGACCGCCGACCTGGTGGCCGCCGCGCTCTTCCTCGTGCTCGTTCTGTCCGGCCTGGCGCTGGTGCTCTCGCGCAACGCGTTGCCGGGCGACCCGCTCTACGGCGTCAAGCGGGCGGGCGAGTCGACGGCGCTGGGCCTGACCTTCGGCGACCAGGCGAAGGCGCACAAGCACCTCGAGTTCGCCACCAACCGCGTCACCGAGCTCGGCGAGCTGGCCGAACAGGGCGCGAGCGAAGCCGACTACCGGACCGCGTACGAAGACTTCGCGACCGACCTCCGCGCCGGCGTCGCCCAGCTGGCCGCCGTGGCGACCAGCGACGGCAGCGGCACGCAGGCGCTGGCCGACGTCCGGCTGTGGGCGCGGAACCAGGCGGCGCGGCTCGCGGCCGACCAGCCGAAGGTCCCCGCGGACGCGGCGACCGTGTTCGGCGACGTGCGCGACCTGCTCGGCAAGGTCCAGGAGCGCACGAGCGGGCTGGTCGAGCGGATGAACTGCTACCAGATCACCACCGGCGCGTCCGACGACCTCGGCCCGCTCCCGGCGACCGGCGAGTGCACGCAGCGGCCGGTTCCCTCCTCCGGCGGCGAGCCGACGTCCGCGTCGACCGAGCCGTCGTCGGCCGAGAGCACGGCGCCGGTGGCGACCGGCACCGAGCTGCCGCCCTCCGACGCGACGGCGACCCCGGGCTTGCCCCTGCCGACGGGCGGGGTGACACCGCCGCCGGTGTACGGCCAGGACCCGACGACCACGCAGCGGCCCCCCGTGACGTCGACCACGCAGCCGCCGCCGCTGGTTTCGATCCCGCCGCTGCTCCCGGGTCTGCCGCCGATCGTGATCGGCTGAGGTCCGGGCCACACCTGCGACGAGCCAGTGGGCGGCTCGCTACGCTGTGCGAAGGACCGGGAGACGTGGCCGGACGTGGGCAGACGTGGAGGCGGTGTGCGTGTCAGCTTGGCGTGGCAGGGATAAGAGTCAGGAGCTCGAACGGCTCGCCGCGCTCGCGGGCGAGGCGTCGGCCGAGGCCGCCCACGCCCGCGTGGTCGCCGAACCCCCCGCCCCGCCCGCTCCCCCGGACCTGACCGCGGCCGCGTTCTTCGACGTCGACAACACGATGATGATGGGCGCCTCGATCTTCTACTTCGCGCGCGGGCTCGCGGCACGCAAGTTCTTCACGTCGTCGGACCTGGCCGGTTTCGTCTGGGGCCAGATCAAGTTCCGCCTCGGCGGCCGCGAGAACAAGGAAGACATCAAGACCCACCGCGAGCGCGCACTGTCCTTTGTGGCCGGCCGCACGGTGGCGGAGCTGACGTCGATCAGCGAAGAGATCTACGACGAGCTGATGGCGGACAAGATCTGGTCCGGCACGCGCGCGCTGGCCCAGATGCACCTCGACGCGGGCCAGCGGGTCTGGCTGGTGACGGCGACCCCGATCGAGCTGGCAGCGATCATCTCCCGTCGCCTCGGGCTGACGGGCGCGCTGGGCACGGTGGCGGAGACCCGCGACGGCGTCTACACGGGACGCTTGGTCGGCGACCTCCTGCACGGCCGCGCGAAGGCGCACGCGGTGCGCGCCCTGGCGTCCCGTGAGGGGCTGAACCTCAAGCGCTGCACGGCTTATTCGGACTCGGCGAACGACATCCCGATGCTGTCGGCGGTGGGCACCGCCGTGGCGGTCAACCCGGACGGCGGGCTGCGCGACGTCGCCCGGGCGCGGGGCTGGGAGATCCGCGACTTCCGGACCGGCCGCAAGGCGGCGAAGATCGGCGTGCCGTCGGTGCTGGGCGCCGGAGCGCTGGCCGGCGCGGTGGCGGCGGGCATGGCCTACCGCCGCCGCTGAGGCGTCAACCGCGGAAGACCGACTTCCGCTGCGAAAGGCGCTGGTACAGCGTCTGCTGGATCGACTCCCGCACCTGGTCCGTCAGCTGGAACACCAGCATCGGGTCGTCCACGGCTTCCGGGCCGTACGAGTCCGTCGCGATCGGCTCACCGAACTCGATGCTCCACTTCGTCGGGAGCGGGATCGCACCCAGCGCGCCGAACAGCGGGAACAACGGCGTCACCGGGAAGTACGGCAGCCCGAACATCCGCGCCAGGACCTTGATGTCGCCCAGCTTCGGGTAGATCTCCTCGGCGCCGATCACCGACACCGGGATGATCGGGACACCCGCGCGCAGCGCCGCGGACACGAACCCGCCGCGGCCGAAGCGCTGCAGCTTGTAGCGTGACGAGAACGGCTTGCCGACGCCCTTGAAGCCCTCCGGCCACACGCCGACCAGCTCACCGTTGCCCAGCAGGCGCTCCGCATCCGCGTTGCAGGCCAGCGTCTGGCCGGATTTGCGGGCGAACGAGCCCACCAGCGGCACCTGGAACACCAGGTCCGCGCCGAGGCCGCGCAGGTGCCGGCCGCCGGTTTCGTCGTGGACCGCCACCGCCGTCATCAGCGAGTCGAGCGGCACCGTGCCCGAGTGGTTCGACACCAGGAGCGCGCCGCCCGACGCCGGGAGGTTCTCGACGCCGTACGTGTCGACGCGGAACCACTTCTTGTACAGCGCGCGCAGCGGCGGCAGGAACACCGCGTCGGTCAGCTCGGCGTCGAAACCGAACTCGTCGACCGTGTAGTCGCCGGTCAGCCGGTCGCGGATGAAGCCGAGCGCCGAGCGCGCGGCGGCCGAAAGCGGCTCCTCGGGAGCCGGCTGGTCGGCGCCGGGGAAGGCGACGACCGGCGCGTCCGCCCGGGCGGCTTCCTCCTCGCGAAGGTCGCGTTCCGCTTCAGGCTTTTCCCGGCCCGGTCCGTGCAGGGGGATGACCTGCGCCTCGGCACCGCCCACGGTTTCCGCCTCGCTTCCGAAGTCGTCCAAATCGTGCGGCCTGCTCATCGGCTCTGCCCCGTCGCTGCCGCGACGAGCACCTTGCCGGCCAGGCCCGCCAGCTTGCCGCCGTCGAGCACCGGCCGGAGCCCGCGCCCGACCACATAGTCGTCGAACGCCTCACGCGTCGTCCACCGCGGGATGTAGCCGAACTCGCCCTTCAGCTTGGCGATGTCGACGACCCGGCCGAAGTTCAGCAGCCGGACCTGGTCGGCGGAGAAGTCCACGACGCGTGCGCCGCGCAGCACCTTCCCGACCGACGGCACCACGCTCCGCGGCATCGGCAGCTCGACCCGGCCGGCTCGCCGGATCGCCTGCGAAAGAGTGAGTACCCCTTCCGAGCCGACGTTAAAGACGCCGGGCTTGTCGTTCAGCGACGCGTGTTCCAGCACCGCCAGCGCGTCCGAAGAGTGCAGCAGCTGGATGCGGGCGTCGTACCCGAAGACGGTCGGCACGACCGGGAGCGCGAAGTAGCGCGAAAGGACGGTGTCGGTCGACGGCCCGATGATGTTGGCGAAGCGGAACAGCGTCGTGGTGATGTCGGGACGGCGCCGCACCAGGCCGCGCACGTACCCCTCCATCTCGACGGCGTCCTTGGCGTACCCGCTCGACGACGTCGGGATCAGCTCGGAGTCCTCGGTGAACACCGCCTGCGAGCGCGCACTCGCGCCGTACACCGCCGCCGTCGACTTGACGACCAGCTTGCGCACCAGCGGCGAGCGCTGGCACGCGGCCAGCAGCCGCATGGTGCCGATGACGTTGACTTCCTTGATCGCAGTGCGGCGCCCGGGCCCGGCCGGGTGCGCGGTGCACGACGCGTGCACCACCGTGTCGACCTTCGCGGTGCTGATCACCTTGGCGATCAACGGGTTCCGGATGTCCGCGCGGACGAACTCCGCGTGGCCCATGCGCTGCAGCACCGTCTTGTCCGGGGCGACCGTGTCGACACCGATGACCCGCTCGAAGCCGGGGTTGTTGCCCAGCCGGGCGAGCAGTTTCCCGCCCAGTTCGCCGGCTACCCCGGTGACGAGCACGATGTTCGACGGCATACGACTCCCTGCGGCGTAGGGCGTGGTGGGGGTGGACGGTCACCCGAAGTGCGCGAGCCTGCACTCACTGGAAGCATCGCGCGGACACCGTTGAGATGTTACCGCTCTTCAGGGGTAGGCCCGGGGTGTCTTACGTGCTATTAACCGCTATCCCCCGGAAAGCGACGAACGCCTCACTCGAACGGGGGGCACCGGCCCACCACATGGACGTGGCCGGGGGGGCGCCCGGGGGGGGCCCCCCCCGCCCCCCGCCCCCCCCC